>NZ_JBIRAW010000019.1:0-175172 GCF_044326315.1 Actinomadura sp. 9N407
TGTACGCCCCCCCGCGGGGGAAACCGGGCGAACACGCCACGAGTCAACGTGAGAAAGGGCGGTGCTACTCGCCCTTCCAGACCGGCTTGCGCTTCTCGGCGAAGGCGGCCGGGCCCTCCTGGGCGTCCTTGGAGCCGAAGACGGGGATGATGATCTCGCCCTGCTTCGACCAGCGCTCGGCGTAGCTCCAGTCCGGGGCCTCGACGATGACCTTCTTGGTGGCCGCGAGCGCCAGCGGGGCGTTCTCGGCGACCTTGAGGGCCAGCTCCTTGGCCCCGGCCAGCGACTGGCCGGGCTCGGTGAGACGGTTGACGAAGCCGAGCTCCGCCATCCGCTCCGCCGGGTACTTGTCGCCGGTGAGAGCCATCTCCATGGCGATGTGGAACGGGATCCGCTGCGGCAGGCGGAACAGGCCGCCGGCCCCGGCGACCAGCCCGCGCTTGGGCTCGGGCAGCCCGAACTGGGCGTCCCGCGAGGCCACCACCATGTCGCAGCTCAGCGCCACCTCGCAGCCGCCGGCGAGGGCGTAGCCCTCGACCGCGGCGATGAGCGGCTTGTCCGCCGGACGCTCGGTGATGCCGGCGAACCCGCGGCCTTCCACGGTCGGGTTGTCGCCCGTGAGGAAGCCCTTGAGGTCCATGCCGGCACAGAACGTGCCGCCGGCGCCGGTCAGGACGCCGATCGACAGGTCCTTGCGGGAGTCGAGCTCGTCCAGCGCCGCCGCGATGCCCTGGGCCACGGCGCCGTTGACGGCGTTCTTGGCCTCAGGACGGTTGATGGTGATGACGAGGACGGCACCGTCTTCTTCAGTGAGAACAGCTTCGGACATTCAGCGCCTCACTTCGGCTGGAAACGGATGCCGCCGTCGAACCGGACGGTCTCGCCGTTCATGTAGTCGTTCTCGATCAGGGCCTTCGCCAGGTGGGCGAACTCCGCGGCGGTCCCCATCCGCTTGGGGAACGGCACCGGCGCGGCCAGCTTGGCCTTGAACGCGTCGGCGGCCTCGCCCTCGCCGTAGATGGGGGTGTCGATGATGCCCGGGCAGATGGTGTTGACCCGCACGCCGATGGCGGCGAGGTCGCGGGCGGCCGGCAGCGTCATGCCCACGATGCCGCCCTTGGAGGCGGAGTAGGCGATCTGGCCGGTCTGGCCTTCGAGCGCCGCGACGGAAGCGGTGTTGATCACCACTCCGCGCAGCCCGTCGGCGTCGGCGGGCTCGGTCTTGGAGATGGCCGAGGCGCCGATCCGCATCAGGTTGAAGGTGCCGATGAGGTTGACCCGGATCACGGTCTCGAACGCGCCGAGATCGTGCGGGGTGCCGTCGCGGCCGACGGTACGGGACGCCCAGCCGATGCCGGCGCTGTTGACGATGACGCGCAGCGGCGCGCCGGTGTCGACGGCGGCCTGGACCGCGGCCTGCACCTGGGCCTCGTCGCTGACGTCGGTCTTGATGAAGACGCCGCCGATCTCGTCGGCCAGGGCCTTGCCCTTGTCCTCGTTGAGGTCGGCGACCACGACCTTGGCGCCATCGGCGGCCAGGGCGCGGACGGTGGCCTCACCGAGACCGCTGGCTCCACCGGAAACGACGGCGGATACTCCGTTCAGGTCCATAAGCAGCACCTTACGTGAGGGACCGAATGTGGTTCGGGATGATGTTACCCAGTGGTTACGATACGGGTCGCGTTTGCCCCCTCGCCTCCCGGGCATGCGCGTTCGGAGAACGCGCAGGCACTGGGGGGAAGAGATGACCGAACCACCCGCACAGAGCCAGCCCTACCCAGGGCGTACGGCCGATATGGCTCCCGAGCCGCAGGACGAGATGCGCGGGTACGAGGGCCGCGGGCTGCTGGCCGGCAAGCGCGCGCTCGTCACCGGCGGCGACTCGGGGATCGGCCGGGCGGTGTCGGTGGCGTTCGCCAAGGAGGGCGCCGACGTCGCGCTCACCTACCTCAGCGAGGACGACGACGCGCGGCACACGGCGGGCCTGGTCGAACGGGAGGGGCGCCGCTGCGTCACCCTGGGCGGCGACCTGGCCGAGGAACGGCACGCGCGCGAGGTCGTCCAGCACGCGGCCCGCGATCTCGGCGGGCTGGACGTGCTGGTGCTGCACCACGGCACGCAGGAGCCCGTCAAGGACCTCCGCGAGATCGACGGCGCGCAGCTGCGGCGCACCTTCGACGTGAACGTGCTGGCGCTGTTCTGGATCGTCCAGGAGGCCCTGGACCATCTGGGCCAGGGCTCGTCCATCGTGATCACCGGATCGATCAACGGGCTGCGCGGCAACAAGACCCTGATCGACTACTCGGCCAGCAAGGGCGCCGCCATGGTGCTCGCGCAGTCGCTGGCACAGAACCTGATGGACGAGGAGATCCGGGTCAACTGCGTGGCGCCCGGCCCGGTCTGGACGCCGCTGATCCCGGCCACGCTCGGCGAGGACAAGGTGGAGGGCTTCGGGAAGCAGTCCCCGATGGGACGCGCCGGGCAGCCCGACGAGATCGCGCCGTCGTACGTCTTCTTCGCCTCCGACCGGATGTCCTCCTACTACAGCGGCCAGACCCTCGTCCCGGCGGGCGGGGAGATCCATCCGGGCTGAACCGGTGATGACGTTGCGGCGCAGCGATCCCGAGGAACCGGGCCTCGGCCGGCGCCGCTGCGGCCGCGGGTTCCGCTACCTCGGCCTGGACGGGGGCGCGCTGGACGACGCGGCGCAGCTGGCCAGGATCAAGGCGCTCGTCATCCCGCCCGCCTGGAAGGACGTGTGGATCTGCCCGGACCATGACGGCCACATCCAGGCGATGGGCACCGACGCGGCGGGCCGACGCCAGTACCTCTACCACGAGGAGTGGCGCGAGCAGCGCGACCGCGAGAAGCACGACCGGGTCCTGGAGCTGGCCGAGCGGCTGCCGGACGTACGGGACCGCCTCACCGCCGATCTGGCCGGGCGCGGCTACACCCGGGAACGGGTCCTGGCCGCCGCCGTACGGCTCATCGACCTGGGCTTCTTCCGGGTCGGCGGCGAGGAGTACGCGGCGGGCAACGGGACGTTCGGGCTGGCCACCGTGCTGCGCGAGCATGTCCGCTGCCGCCGCGACGAGGTGATCTTCGACTACCCGGCCAAGGGCGCCAAGGAACGGCACCAGGCGGTGGCCGAGGAGGAGGTCCGCCGGGTCGTCAACGGCCTCAAGCGCCGCCGGGACGACGGCCCCGAACTGCTGGCGTACCGGACACCGGACGGCTGGCACGACGTGACGACGTCCGACATCAACGACTACATCCGCGAGGTCACCGGCGGCGACTTCACCGCCAAGGACTTCCGTACCTGGCACGCCACCGTGCTGGCCGCCGTCGGGCTGGCGGTGTCGGTGCCCCGGGCCGGCGACGGCGAGCGGCGGCGCGCCAAGGCGGTCACGCGGGTCGTCCAGGAAGTGGCCGGGTACCTCGGTAACACCCCCGCCGTGGCGCGCGCCTCCTATATCGACCCGCGGATCATCGACCTGTACGAGCGGGGCGAGACGATCGTGCCGGCGCTGACCGAGCTCGGAGTGGACACCGGGACCGGCGAGCTGGCGACCCAGGGACCGGCGGAGCAGGCCGTTCTCGGCCTGCTCCGCCGCTCCGGGTGAGCGGCCACGGGATCACGCCCCTCCTATCGCCGCGATCCCGTGGCCGTTCACCCCCCACCGCGCGCCTCCCCGAGCGCGCCGTCCGGATCCCCGCCTCAGCGCGCCGCCGCTCCCGAGGCCAGCGGGGAGGCCGTCCGCTCCTCGAAGCCGTGGACGTCGACGCGGTACATGGCGTACGCCTGCCGGATCACCGGCAGCGCGACGTTGCGGACCCGTACACCGCCCGGTGTCTCGCCCTTCTCGGTGCCCTTGTGCGCGTGGCCGTGGATCGCCAGCGTGACGTCCGCGGCGTCGATCGCCTCGGCGATCAGGTAGCTGCCCAGGAACGGGAAGATCTCCGGCGGCTCCCCCTCGAGCGTGTCCTCCACCGGCGCGTAGTGCGTCAGCGCGATCCGTACGTCGGCGTCCAGGCCGAGCAGCGCGCAGCCGAGCTTCCCCGCGAAGTCCTTGGTGGTCTCGACGAACGCCTTCATCTCCGGCTCGCCGAAGTCGCTGGCGCACTTACCGGGAAAGCCGCCGCCGAAACCCTTGCCGCCCGCCACCCCGAGCCGGACCCCGTGGCAGTCGATGACGGTCCCGTCGCCCTCCAGAACGGTGATCCCCGCGTCCTGGAGCACGGCGGTGATCTCGTCCTGCGCGTCCGAGTGGTAGTCGTGGTTGCCCAGCACCGTGATCACCGGGACGCCGAGATCCCGCAGCTCGCCCGCCGCGACCCGGCCCTCCTCGACCGTCCCGTGCCGGGTCAGGTCCCCGGCGACCAGGAACACGTCGGCGTTCCCCGCCAGGTGTCCGAGCCGTTCGCGGTACGTACCGGCGACTTCGGGGCCCACATGCAGATCACCGACCGCGGCCACACGGATCATGACAGCGTCTCCTCCCCGTCCGGCTCCCGTACCGGGACCACGGACACCTCGTTGCGGATCCGGCGGCCCTCGGCGGCGCCGTGCGCGGCCGCCTCGAGCTCGCGGCGCCGCTCCTCGGTCATCACCTGGCCGCGCAGGTAGACCGTGTCGCCCCGGACGTCCACCCGGATGCCCAGCTCGTGGACGCTGCCCGCGAGCTTCTCCTGGATGTGCGCGGCCAGATATTCGGACTGCCCGGATCCGCCGGCCGCGGGGTCGTGGCCGGAGGCGGGGTCGTGCCCGGAGGCGGGGTCGTGCCCGGATCCGCCGGCCCCGGAGCCGGGGGCGCGGCCTGTTCCAGGTTGGTCGGTCACAGGAAACTCCCTTCGATGACGCCGAGCCTGTCCAGCAGGACGAGGAACGCGTAGGCGTACGGGGAGTGCTCGGTCTCCTTGGCGACGTGCGGCCAGTCGACCTGCTCGCGCAGCGCGCGGCACACGTGCAGGAAGCCGCCGAAGTCGCAGGAGGTCTCGCTGAACGCCAGGGTCCGCATGATCACCAGATCGGTGGCGGTCAGCACCGGCATCAGCACCGCCGCGACCGACAGCTTCTCGGCCCGGCCCAGCAGCGCGCCGTCCACCGGGCGGCCGGAGGGCTCGTAGATCAGGTCGATCAGCTGCTCGCCGTCGTAGACCTTGGCCAGCCAGTTCTCCGGTGCCTCGTGCCGCCGCATGCCCGCCAGGCCCAGCGCCTCCAGCGCCGGTTCGACATCGCGCTCGCGCAGGACGAAGTCCACGTCGTGCGTGGAGACCGCCGCCCCGTGCACGTACGCGGCGAACCCGCCCGCCAGCGCGAACTCGATGCCGGCCTGCTCCAGGGCGGCGGCGGTCCGCTTCAGGCTCGACAGCAGCCCCTCTTCGGCCTGGCCCGTACCGGAACCCGAGCCCGAGCCCGATCCGGAGGTCCGGGCCGCCTCAGCGTGCACTTCCTCCACACGTTCCCCTGGTTCGTTGGTGTCCCGTGGCGGTACCCGCAGATCCAGAGGTCATGCCCGCCCCGAAGGCCGGGTCTCGGTCGACTCGTGGCGTGTTCGCCCATCGGTGCTCGTCAGAGGGCGAACACGCCACGAGTCGACGTTGTCGGACGGGCTAGCAGTCCAGGAACTCCGGGGACTGGTTGAGGAGCTGCGCGCGTGGCGACACGAACGTGGCGTACCGGCCGGCGGTACCGGCCCCCGGCGCGAACGCCGCGACGCGGTGACAGTTCTGGAACGCCAGCCGCACACCGAAGTGGCGCTCCAGTGCACCCCGCATCGCGTCGCTGGCCAGGGCGCGCAGCAGCTCGCCGCGGGCCTTCTCGTCGGGCGGCGGCACCTGGTTGTCGGCGAAGCCCTCGCCGGACGCGCGCATCCGCCCGACGACGTCGCCGATGACCTGCCAGGCGTACGGCAGCGAGTCGCGCACGCACGCCACGAACGCGGCGTCGTCCACCTCCCCCTGGCGCGCCCGCTCCAGCAGCCGGTCGTCGACCGTCAATGACATGGCCGTTCTCCCCTCTCACCGTCGGTCCGGATCAGGGCTGCTCCGGATCCGGATCAAGGCTCGCACGAAAACGATTTTCATTCCAGGGTGGCGAGGTGGGAGTTTCTGCGCGTCTCAGGGCCCTGCGGTCAAGGCACTGCTCTGTACGGGGCGGGCGGAGCGGGGGTCGTACCGAAGCAGGTGGCGATCGGGTCCTCGATGGAGCACCACGCGGGCTTGCGCACCGGTACGTACCCGGACGGGACGCCGCGGTTGGCGATGAGGGCGCGGTACGCGGCGACGGCGTCGGTCGGCTTGCGGGTCAGGGACGGGTCGTTCAGGACGTCCACCGTGTAGAGCCCGAAGCGGGGACGGTAGCTGCCCCACTCGTAGTTGTCGGTGAGGCTCCAGTGGTTGTAGCCGATCACCTTCACACCGTCGGCGATGGCCCGCTGCACCCAGTAGAGGTGGTCGCGCAGGTGGTCGGTACGCCGGTAGCCGTCGGGACGCGCCTTGCCGCCATCGGTCGGCATGCCGTTCTCGACGATGTAGAGCGGCAGGTGGGGCAGCCGCCGCTGGTAGTTCTTCAGGACGTGGTAGAGGCCGTCCGGCGAGGGGTCGATCTTCCAGTACTCGCCGCCGATCGCGTTGATCGCGGACGGGTTGTCCAGGCTCGCGCCGTAGTAGTAGTCGACCCCGATGAAGTCGAGCTTGTCGGTGACCTCGTTGAACAGCGCGGCGTCGAAGACCCCGTTGAGGATCGAGCCGTACGCCACGTTGCTCGACACCGGCGCGCCCGGATCGACCCGGTGGATCATGTCGTACGCGGCGCGATGGGTCCTGATCAGCGCGTCCCGCATCGTGAACATCTGGCCCAGATGCATCGGCCGGGACAGCATCTCGTGGTAGATGTACTGGCTCGCCTCGTTGAACGTGATCCACATGACGCCCTGCCCGCGGTAGCGCTCGACCATGAAGCGCGCGTACCGCAGCCAGTCCGACGACGTACGGGCGTTGTCCCAGGCACCCTGATCGGCCACCCAGCCCGGGTAGACCCAGTGGTCGAGGGTGAGCATCGGGCGCATGCCGGCGGCCTTGATCCGGCGGACGAGGTCGTCGTAGTAGGCCAGCTCGCGCTCGTCCCGTACGCCGCGTCGCGGCTCGATCCGCGACCATTCGAGCGAGGTGCGGAAGACGTTCACGCCGAGGTCGCGGGCCCGCCCGATGTCGCCGGGGTAGCGGTGCCGGAAATCCACCGAGTCGTTGTACGGGTCCTTGACCCCGGCCGCCTTGTTCTTGACGTACCGGGTCCAGTTGCTGTCAGGAAACGAGCCTTCCGACTGGAAGCCGCTCGTGGAGACGCCCCACAGGAAGTCCGCGGGGAACTTGGCCACGCCCGGCGCCGCCGCCGGTGCGAGCGTTGCCGCCGTCGCGGCGGCCGGTGGCGAGGCGGTCGGCGGCGAGGCGGCGGCCGGTGCGGGGAACGAGACGACCGCCAGCGCGGTCGCGGCGGACAGGAGGAGAACGGACAGTGCGTGGGGGCTGCGCGGACGACCGACCCTGCCGAACACGGGGTCTCCCTCCAGGAGCGATATGAAACTCATTCGCATACCAGAACGCCCATCACCTCCTGTCAACCCCCGGCCCCGATCCGGTTACCGCACGCTACGGAACGAAGCGCTTCCTTCCCGACCGGAAAGGGGCGGCGAGGCGAAGGCGAAAAGCGGTAAGGGTTCACCCGTTCAGTGTGGCGATCATCACAAACCGGTAAATGATCAAATCGAATATGTGTCCACTCAATGACAGGCGGTCAAGACCGGATTGCGCCGATCATGGTCTCGCACGGGTCGCCGGAAGAGCTCTGAGGGCCTTCCGAAGGCACTCGTTAGACACTCGGAAGGCCCATAAGGCGGCCGTTAAAGCCGCGCGTTCCCAATAGTGACTCAGCTCACTATTCCTGTGCCGCTCGGCGCGAAAACCCAGGTGGGAGGCGTGGTGGGACGCCGTCCCGGACAGCTGTCCACCCTTAATCGATCTACCTGGGATTTGCCTGCACTTGAGATCCATGGCTACGTTCAAGCCGTTCCGTCGCGGCACAGAGGCCGCTCAGACAACAGAACACTCATGCCGATCCGCGGCCGCGGTCCCCTGACGTTCCGCCGCCGAAGATCCCGGGATCTCGAGATCCCGGATCCCGCGCGATCGGCCGCCGCGTCCGTGCAGACACGAAGCACGGAGCCGGAGAGCGCAGCCGGCACATCCCGATGAGACCCGACCCCGGGCATCGCCGTGCCGGTACGCGCCGCAGCCCCTTCATCCCCAAGCGGTTTCCCCCGCCTGCGGTGCGGGCTGCCCGGTAGGTCCCCAGCCCCAAGGTCAGGAGCCACCCTGAGTACGTCCCGTAACCCCCGGAAGACCACAGTTCCCTCCATGTCGTTCACCGGTGGCATCGTGCTCAGCGCGACGGCCGCACTCGGAGCCACGCTCCTGGCGGCCGGACCGGTGCAGGCGGCCACCGCGCCGCAGGCGGCCGCAGTTCCCCAGCAGGTGACGCTGGCGAGCGCGCAGGCCAAGGCCGCCACGGCGTCGAGCAAGCAGAAGCAGCGCGCGGCCAAGGCCGTGGCGTACGCCTACAAGCAGATCGGTGACCCGTACCGCTACGGCGCCACCGGCCCCGGCTCGTGGGACTGCTCGGGTCTGGCCGGCGGGTCGTGGCGCAAGGCGGGCGTCAAGCTGCCGCGCACGACCACGCAGATCTACAAGAAGGTGAAGAAGAAGGTGTCCTGGAAGGGCGCCGTCAAGGGCGACCTGCTCTTCTTCTACTCCGGCAAGAGCCACATGGGCGTCTACGTCGGCAAGGGCTACATGATCCACGCCCCCAGCTCGGGCAAGAAGGTCAAGAAGATCAAGCTGACGAAGTACTACAAGAGCAACTTCAGCGGCGGCGTCCGCCCGGGCCTCTGAACCACTGAGTCCTCGAACCACTGGGCCCCGAGCCACTGGGCCCTTGGGCCGCTGAGTGCCTGAACGCTCCCTGAAACACCCCTGAACCCCCCGCGTGTCTCGCCGTGGGTCCCGGCATCTGAACCGGGGCCCACGGCGAGTGCGTTCCTCAGGGTGTGGCCGCCCGGGTCAGCCATCCAGGGCCGGGTAGTCGGTGAAACCGCGGTGGTCGCCCCCGAAGAAGGTGCTCGGGTCGGCCTCGTTGTACGGGCCGCCGGCCTTGATGCGGGCGGGCAGGTCGGGGTTGGCGAGCCACAGTTCCGCGAACGTGACCGCGTCGGCCAGGCCCTCACGCAGGGCGTCGGCACCGTACTCGGGACGGGACGGGAACGCGTCCGCCGCCGGATGCGGGTTGAGCACCAGCGTCCCGGGCCATTCCGCCCGCAGCCGCCGGGTGAGCTCCCGGTCCCCCAGCTCCATCACGTGCAGGTAGGCCAGGTCCAGCGGCCCGAGCGCCCGTACGAGAGCCGGATAGAGGTCCGCCGGGTCGCTCTCGGACACCCCGTTGGCGGTGGTTCCGGGTGAGATGCGGAAGCCGGTCCGCTCCGGGCCGATGGCCTCGCTCACGGCCCGCGCGATCTCCACGCCGAGCCGGATCCGGTTGGGGATGGAACCGCCGTACGCGTCGGTCCGCTTGTTGCTGCCGTCCGCCAGGAACTGCGTGATCAGGTAGCCGTTCGCGCCGTGGATCTCCACCCCGTCGAAACCGGCCTCGACCGCGTTGCGGGCCGCGGTCGCGAAGTCCTCGACCGTACGGGCGATGTCGTCCAGCGTCATCTCGCGGGGCACCGGGTGGTCGAGCATGCCGTCCGGGCTGAACATCTGCTCGCCGGTGGCGATCGGTGACGGCCCCAGCGGCAGCGCCCCGTCCGGGTAGAGGGACGGGTGGCCCACTCGTCCCGAGTGCATCAGCTGAGCGAAGATCCGGCCGCCGCGGGCGTGCACCGCGTCGGTCACCACGCGCCACGCGTCCACCTGATCGCCCGAGTGCAGTCCCGGCGTCCACACGTACCCCTGCCCGATCACGCTCGGCTGGATCCCCTCGGTGACGATCAGGCCGGCGCCGGCGCGCTGCGCGTAGTACTCGGCGTTCAGCTCGGTCACCCGGCCCGCCTCGTACGCGCGGCTGCGGGTCATCGGGGACATGAAGACCCGGTTGTCCAGCTCCAGCTTCCCGACGGTCACCGGCTCGAAGAGCTCGTTCATCGTGCTGCTCCCTAGATCGTCATCATCTGTTCGTGCCGCTCCCGACGTTAGGAGCGAGGACATCGCCCCCGAATCCGTAAGGTTTCGGTACTCGGCCACGTAGTTTTGAGAGGTGCTCTACGGGCGGGAAGCGGAACAGGGTCGGATCGCGCGGCTGATCACCGAGGCGCGCGAGCAACGGCGGAGCCATGCGCTGGTGGTGCGCGGTGAGACCGGCATCGGCAAGTCCGCGCTGCTGGACTGGGCCGTCGGCCGGTTCTCGCCCGAAGACTCCGACGGCTCTGGCACCGAAGCGAGGCTGCTGCGGGCGACCGGCTTCGAGGCCGAGTCCAATCTCGCGTTCGCGAGCCTCCACCAGCTGCTGTGGCCCGTACGGGACCGGCTGGAGTCCCTGCCCGGCCCGCAGTCGGCCGCGTTGTGCGGCGCGCTCGGCCTCAACATCCCCGCGACCGGCGGGCAGGACCGGTTCATGGCGGGGCTGGCCGTCCTCACCCTGCTGGCCGACCTCGCCGAGTCCGGCCCGGTGCTCTGCCTCATCGACGACGCGCAGTGGATCGACACCGCCACCAGCGAGGCGCTGCTGTTCGCCGCGCGGCGGCTCGCGGCCGAGGGCGTGGTGATGCTGTTCGCCGCCCGGGAGGAGGGGTTCAACGGCGGCGGCCTGGAGGAACTCCCCCTGCGGCGGCTCGGCGACGCCGACGCCGAACGGCTGCTCGCGGCGCACGACGGCATCCCGCCCCTGCTCCGGGAGCAGATCGTCAAGGAGTCGGCGGGCAACCCGCTCGCGCTGCTCGAGCTGGGCGCGTCCTGGCACGGTTCGTCCTGGACGTGGCGGCCCGGCGGCCAGACCGCGCCGCCGCCGCTCGCGGACCGGGTGACCGCCGCGTTCCGCGACCAGATCGCCCGGCTGCCGGAACGGACCCGGCTGATGATGCTGATCGCGGCGGCCGAGGGGCGCGGCTACCTGCCCAGCGCGCTCGCCGCCGCCCGGGCGCTCGGGGTCGGCCTCGCCGATCTGGAGGAGGCCGAACGAGCCGGGCTGATGGAGGTGAACCCGCCCGTGATCCGGTTCCGCCATCCGCTGATCCGCGCCGCCGCGTACCAGGGCGCGGTCGTGTCCCAGCGGCTGGAGGTGCACCGCGAGCTGGCGGCGACCGCCGATGACGCCAACTGCCGCGTCCGGCACCTCGCGTCCGCCGCGACCGCACCCGACGAGGCGGTCGCGGCCGAGCTGGAACGCGCGGCGGAACGGGCCCGCGCCCGTACCGGATACGGCACCGCCGCACGGCTCTACCGGCAGGCCGCCGACCTCACCCCCGAGACCGCCGGCCGGGCCCGCAGGCTGAGCACGGCGGCGACCGCGATGCTGCAGGCCGGCGAGGTCGAGGGCGCCGAGGAACTGGCCGGTATCGCCGAGCAGATCACCGACGACCCGGCCGAGCGGGCCGGGCTGGCCCGGCTCCGCGCGGCGGTCGAGTTCGAGCGCGGTGACCCGCGTACGGCGGCGCGGATGCTCGCCGACCACGCCGCACGCGCGGATGCCGGGGAGCGGGACGCCATGCTGCGTACCGCCGCCGCGTACGCCTGGATGGCCGGCGAGACGCCCGTACTGCGCCGGGCCGCGACGCTGCTTCCCGGCACCGACAAGGCCGTACAGGGAATGGCCCGGCTCAGTGAGGGCGACTTCGGGCGCGGCCTCCCGCTGCTGACCTCGCTCGTCAGCGGCGCCCGGGCGGACCGTACCGCCGCGGGCTCCGTGGACGACCGGGTGCAGGCCGTCCAGGTCATCCTCGCCGGCCTGATCGTCGGCGCCGACGAGCACGCGCTCGACCTGGCCACCGCCGAGGCCGCGTACCGCAGGAGCCACGGCCTCATCGGCGCGCTCCCGAACCTCCTGGAACTGCTCGCCCGGGCCCAGATGGCCGCCGGCCTGCACCAGGACGCGGAGGCCACCGTGGCCGAGGCGGCCGGCCTCGCCCGCGACACCGGCGTCGAGCGGCGCGCCGGGCGGCTCGGCGCCGTCCTGTGCCGGGTCGCGGCGATCGAAGGCGACGAGACCCGGCTGCGCGGCCTCGCGGCGGACGGCGGCGCGCTCGGACTGCTCGACCTCGGCCTCGGCCGGTACGAGGCCTCCGTACGGCGCCTGGACGAGGCCGTACAAGGGCACCCGTGCACGGCCGACGTCATGATCTCGGCGGCCGACCTCGTCGAGGCGGCGGTCCGGGCGGGCGTTCCGGAACGGGCACGAACCGCGGCCGAGCAGTTCGCGGCCTGGGCGGAAGCCGGCCGCCAGCCGTGGGCGCTGGCCGTCGCGCTGCGCTCGCGCGCGCTTCTGGCCGACACCGACGACGCGGCGGCCGGGCCGTTCGAGGAGGCCCTCGGCCTGCACGAACGCGGCGGCCGGCCGTTCGAGAAGGCGCGGACGGAGCTGCTGTACGGCGAGTGGCTGCGCCGGGCGCGCCGCCGTTCCGACGCCCGCGGGCCGCTGGGCTCGGCGCTGGAGACGTTCGAGCGGCTGCGGGCGGCGCCCTGGGCCGAACGGGCCCGCACCGAGCTGCGCGCAGCCGGGGGTGGCGAGCGGGCACAGGCCATGGCCCCCGACCTACTCGACCGGCTCACCCCGCAGGAGCGCCAGGTCGTACGGCTCGCGGCGGACGGCATCAGCAGCCGCGAGATCGCCTCGCAGCTCTTCCTCAGCCCGCGAACGGTCGAGTACCACCTCTACAAGGCCTACCCGAAGCTCGGCGTCTCCTCCCGCAGGGAACTCGCCCGCATGCGCGAGACCCTCGTCCCGGCGGCGGCAAGCTGAATCCGGAACAATGGCGCCCGATGACCGCTTACGACCGTGCCCGAACCTCCTTGCTAGGGCTCTCGCTAGGGGACGCACTCGGCTCGCAGTTCTTCGTCCCCGCCAACCGTTCCGCCTACGAGTCGCAGTCCCTGCCTCCCTCGCCCTGGGAATGGACCGACGACACGGAGATGGCCTGTTCCGTTCTGCTCGTACTGTCCCGGCACGGAACGATCGACCAGGACGCCCTAGCGGCGAGCTTCGCCGAGCACCACGACTTCGACCGCGGGTACGGGCCATCCACCAACCGCCTGCTGCGCCTCGTACGGGAGGGCGGTGACTGGCGCGTCCTCGCGCGCGAACCGTTCGACGGCCAAGGCTCCTGGGGGAACGGTGCGGCGATGCGTGTGGCACCGCTAGGAGCCTGGTACGCCGACGACCTCTCCGAGGCCGTCCGCCAAGCCGAACTGTCGGCCGCCGTAACGCATCCGCACCCCGAAGCCGTGGCAGGCACGATCGCCGTGGCCGTGGCCACCGCGCTTGCCGCCTCCCACACCGAACGGCTCGCTCCCGGTGTCTTCATCGACGAGGTCCTACGGCACGTACCGAAAAGCAAGGTGCGCGACGGGATCGAAGAGGCCAGACGACTGCTGACCGTACGTTCCCCTTCCACAGCGGCGTCGGTCCTGGGCAACGGCAGCCGGGTCGCCGCCCACGACACGGTCCCGTTCACGATGTGGGCCGCGGCCCAGCACCTGGACGACTACGAGCAGGCCTTCTGGACCACCGCGGCAGCCGGAGGCGACATCGACACCACGTGCGCCATCGTCGGGGGCATCGTGGCCGCCCGGGTGGGAGTCCCCGCCTCCTGGCTGAGTGAATGCGAGGCGCTGCCCTACTTCGTGGGCAGGTGACGGGCGAGGAACGCCTCCGTCAGCCTCCACGCTCTTGCCGCAGGCTCCGGGTTATGGAACATCGGGGCCTTCCTGTTGTGGAACGCGTGCCCCGCGCCCTCTTCCACGTGGATCTCCACATTGGAACGACCCTGGACGGCCCGTTCGACCTCCGCGACGTGCTCACGCGGGATGTACGGGTCGGAGCCCCCGTAGTGGAACTGGAGCGGGCAATCGATCCGGTCGAGCAAGTCCAGCTGGTCATGTACGGCCGAACCGTAGAACGACACCACAGCGGAGACCCCCTCGGCACGCGCGCCTAGCCCGTACGCAAGCGAGCCCCCTAGGCAAAAGCCCAGAACACCGACCGTCCCACTACTTTCGGCCCGCAACCGTTCAAGCGAGGCCTCCAGGTCCTCAAGCCCCTTCACGGGGTCGAATCCGGACGCGAGCTCAAGCGACCGCTGCAGCCCCTCCTCGTCATGGGAAGCGGCCCACCCGGGACGGATCCGCCAGAACAGATCCGGCGCCGCCACCACGTACCCCAAGGCGGTCAGGTCCTCAGCCACGGAACGGATGTACTCGCCCACCCCGTAGACCTCGTGGATCAGCAGGATCCCGGGACCGCTCCCGCTCTCCGGCGTCCAGACGTGCAGGGCGAAGTCGCCGTCCGGGACGGAAACGGTGCTCGTCATGCTCTCCTCAACCCAAGATCGCGTAAACGGTGGAGGCGCGGGCCGCGGGCTCGTCCTCGCCCTCGGCCGTCATCGTGACATCGGCGAACGCCAGCGTCCGGCCCAGCTTGGTGATCCGCACCTCGACCAGCACGTCCTTGCCGATGACCGGCCGCTGGAACGTGGTGTTCTGCTGAACGGTCGTCATCGGCACGAAGGCACCCCTCGCCCCCGACACCGCGATCACCGTGGCCGTGTCCGCCGCCGCCATCAGCGCCTGCCCGGACATCCCGCCGCCCTCCCTGGCCAGCCGTTCCGACCAGGGCAACCGCAGCACCGCCCGGCGCTCGGCCACCTCCTCGACCGTCAGCCCCAGGTCCTGAACCCAGGGCGCGAAGTTCTCGCGCAAGATCGCATCGCCGTCCGCGGGCTTCACCGTCACCCCGCCATGATGCACGCTGAAGGCATGCGTGAGGAGATCTTTCTGCCCGCGACCTACGCCACGGGCGTCCCGTACGAGACGTTCCGCCGGCTCCGCTCCGAAGCACCCGTGTGCCGGATCCCCGAACCCGCCGTCGGTCCCTGGCCCGCCGGACCCGGCTACTGGGCGGTGTTCCGGCACGCCGACGTCAAGCACGTCCTGCGGTCGCCGGACCTGTTCTCCTCGCACCTGGGCGCCACCCAGATCCGCGACCCGGACACGCCGCAGGACCTGGAGTTCGTCCAGGCGATGATGCTCAACCAGGACCCGCCGGGCCACTCCCGGCTGCGCCGCATCGTCGCCGCCGCGTTCACCCCCCGCGCCATCCGGGCCCTCGAATCCACGATCGAGGAGCGGGCCCGTTCCCTGGTCACCGCCGCCCTGGACGCCGACATCGACTTCGTCGACGTGGCCGCCGACCTGCCCGTCTGGACCCTCGCCCACATCATGGGCGTCCCCGACGAGGACCGCCGGCTCCTGTACGACTGGGCCTCCCGCGTCATCGGCTACCAGGACGCCGAATACGCGGGCCTGTCCACCGCCGACCTGGACTCCCTGAGCCCGATGGGCCGCGCCGCCGTCGCCCAGCGCCCGGAAACCCTCCAGCGCCCCGACGGCCGCCCGATGAACCCTCGTTCACAGGCGGCCCTGCGCGACATGTTCGCGTACGCGCATGCCCTGGCCGAGCGCAAGAACGCGGGCGACGGCATCATGTCCCGCATGCTCTCGGGAGGCCTGACCGGCCCCGAATTCGAGAACATGTTCTTCCTCTTTGCGGTAGCCGGAAACGAAACGCTCCGCAACGGCATCCCGGGAGGCCTTCTCACCCTCCTGGAGCACCCTGCCCAATTCGACCGCCTTCGCGAGAACCCGGGCCTGCTCCCCACCGCCATCGAAGAGATGCTCCGCTACTGGCCCCCGGTCATGGACTTCCGCCGTACCGCCACCCAGGACCTGGAACTCAACGCCACACCCATCCGCGCAGGCGAGAAAGTGGTCGTCTACCACGCCTCGGCCAACCGCGACGAGACCGTCTTCCACTCCCCCGACGAATTCGACATCGCCCGTACCCCGAACGACCACGTCAGCTTCGGTTTCGGCCCGCACTTCTGCCTGGGCGCCCACCTGGCCCGCGTCCAGATGCGCGCCGTCTTCCGCCGGCTGCTGCCCCTGAGAATCGAGCAGACCGGCAGCCCGACCCGCCTGGCATCAAATTTCCAGAACGGCCTCAAACACCTACCCGTCCGGCTCTCACTTCACTGAGATCGGTCTGTCCCTACAGCTCTCGACACGAAAATGGGACCTTGCGCCACTGATTCGCGATCCGGCGGGAATGACAGTGATCCGCCCATCTATACCTACCGTGGCATGCAACCTGTTGGACAGCACCTCACACTCGAGAGTGAACCGCTTCCTCGGCCCGCCGTCCCCCACCTGGCCGGTCCCACTCAATTCGACGATCCCCTGTTCCCGATCCAAGATCATCAGCTCGCCCTGCATCCCGATGGCAGCGATGGTCGGATACTTTCGTACCTTCCAACGCACGTCCTTGAGATCCGAAAGGCTCGCATTCCGACCCTTGACCCCACCGGTCAAGCTATACCCGAACGGACACTCGATCTTGGTCTGTCCGCGCGCCTTCGCGCATTTATCGATATACGCATTGTACGCCTGCGAAACCGCACGCTCCCCGGCGGGTGTAACGTCGAACTTCGAACCGCCCTGCGTGGGTGGATAGGAGGATATCGAACTACCGTCCCCGGTATTGACCATCGTCTGCTCCGGCACGCCGCGTACGAGACCCTGCCGTCCCTGATAGAACCGGTAAAGCCCGGGCAGCAACCAGTACATCCCCGTGCGCTCATGGTCCGCTTCCAGCTTGAACGGGATCCGGACCTTTCCGACTTCGACATACGTCATCGGCGTCATCCCGAACCACACCCTTGCCAGCGGTTGGTCGATCCGCATTCCACCCTTCTCCTTCAGCAGCCGGACCTCGGACCGGTATCGCTCGCCGCCCTTCCCCTCAAGCACAACGACGACCTCCGCATAATCGTCGAACTCATAATTCGAGCGCTCCGTCACGCTGGCGATCTTCCAGTCGTCATCGATCGCCTCGGGCACCAGAAAGCGCCCCTCCTCACCACCTGGGCGTTCGGCCTTCGCAAGGCGAAGCGCCTTCCCGACGTCCCGCTCCTTGATCGCCTCATAGAAGGCGCGGACCAGCGACTCCGTCCCGACATCCCCAACCTCCTCAGGCGCCATCCCGACGGAACCCAGCACGACCGCGGCCAGGAACACCCCGCCCGCGGCCAGCCGGCGCGGCCGATACCGGAAAACCTCCGCCATGAACGACTCCTCACGTCAACGACGTGAGACGCCGTCCGAGCCTCACCCGACCATCATCTGGCCTGACCCGGCCAAACCGGGAACTTTCCGACCCCGCCCTGCGACTTATCTCCGCGGAGGTGACGATCTTGACTGAGGAGCGAACCGCGCCCCTGACCGACCGGGCGTCCCTGCACGTGGCCCTGGCCGTCCTCATCCTGCTCACCCTCTTCGTCCGCCCCTCCACCGCAGCGGAGCCACCGGCGTGCCCCCCCCCCCCCCCCCCCCCCCCCCCCCCCCCCCCCCCCCCCCCCCCCGCCACCCCCGCCTCCCTGCCCCCCGTACCGGCCTCCCCAAGCCCCGACTCCGGCGACGGCGGCACCGTACGGATCGTCGAGCACGGCTTCACCACCAGCCGGGATTCCGCCGGCGAGCATCAGGTCAGCTGGGGCTTGATCGTGGAGAACACCAGCAAGAAGATGGCCGTCTCCGTCCCGATCACCCTCGGCATCCGCGACGGCAAGGGCAAATCCCTGGCCACCAAGGCCAGCGCGTACGCCCACCACCGCACGATCGGCGGCCTCATGCCCGGCGCCCGCTTCGGCATCGGCGACAACACCTACGTCCGCCGAGCAGGAGCCAAGAAGATCGACTTCAAACTCGGCCGCACCGAATGGCTCCCGCCCACCGACCAGCGCGTCGTCCAACTCACCGCGTCCGACGTCAAGGCCGACCTCTATCCCGTCGACAAGGAACAGCTCTACCTCCTGGGCGATCCCACCCGGATGGAGGTCCACCGCGACCAGCGGTACGACCTCGACATCACCTTCAAGGTCCACTCCCGCCATCCGCTCCCCCTGAACGACGGCAAGGCCAACGCGATCCTCCGCGACAAGCACGGCAAGATCGTCGGAGGCACTCACCCCTCCGACACCGACACCTGGGCCCGCTTCGCCCCCGGCTGGTCCGTCCACCGCATCGAGACCGGCGGCGTACCGCCCACCGTCGACGCAAGCCGCATCGAGGTCTACCCCCAACCCAGCTACTACTGACCCACCCCATAACCCCGATGCGAACCGGTCGGCGATCTCGATACCCTTGCCCTGCGGGTCGCTAGCTCAATTGGCAGAGCTCCGGACTTTTAATCCGTAGGTTGTGGGTTCGAGTCCCACGCGACCCACCACGCCTGACCTGCACAAACGCGAGTTCACCCCGGTATGTCCCCCGCCGGTTTCGTCCCGGTACGTTCCCGTGTTGGCTCGATGTTGGCTCGCGGGGCCGGACCGGGGACGATCACCCCGCCAGGCCGCCAACTGCATCCACTCAAACCGGACCCGTCCAACAGCACCTGGCTGACCGCCCTTCCGGATCGCCGACCTGGCATCGAGCGCGGTCAGGCGGTGTTGCACCCAGGTCGCCCAGGCGGCAGCAGTGCCATGAAACCGCTCCAGCGCCATCGGCCTACCCACGGCAACCTCGGCCGCCGCCACCTGGAAGCCAGCCGGTCATCCAGAGATCGACGCGCCCCTGTGGCGCGGCAGCGCGCCAGGTTAGGACGCTGGGCAGCAGCGTCGTTCAAGCTCTACCTGGCATCGCCGCAGGACGAAATATCACAGGCGCGGTCGGCCTCGCCGGCCACCGCCATCAAGGCCTTGATCCGGGAGGGGTAGCGGTCCCGCGGGCCCGCCCCCGGCCATCACGCGGCGCCTTGCACGATCAGTTCGCGGATGAACTCTGCCAGCGCGGCGAACACATCGAAGACCAGGCGTGTCGGTTCTCGAAATCGTCTGCACGAGATGTCCGTAGTCCTGTGCACACGATCTAGCTTCCGCCGTCGTTTCCTCACCCGGCCAAGCGAATCGATCCAATCCAGGGCATGATCAGAGCCTCTACCGAATCCGGGGCGCTTCAGTAGTTCTGGCACGGACGTCACTGCACCTGAGAGGGACCCCGCCCCGTATGGAGGGCGGGGTCCTCACCTGTTCACGGCCGGGTCAGGTCAGCAGTACCTGCTGGAGCCGCTGCTGCCCCATGAGCATGAGTCCGCCGCGGTTCCGTTCGGGTAGCGCAGGTACGCCGCGTCCCCGGTGTTGTTCCACACATACCAGGACCTGCCCCAGTACCGGTGCGTGGAGGTGTTGGAGCCCTTGCCGGTGTGCACGTACACCGACTTGCGCCCGCCAAGGGTGAACGTCGTGAAGGTGTAGGTGTAGCCGGTCTTGTCCCGCAGCTTGTAGCCCCGCATCTGCCGGGAGGTGGTGGAGGTGTTGAACAGCTGTACCCATTCACCGTTCAGCGAACTGTTGGAACCGGTGTCGGACCCGGGCGAGTTGTAGTACACCCGGTAGATCTGAACCGCACTGGCCGCCTCCGCGGGCGCGGCGGCCAATCCGATGCCGCCGGCGGTGATGGCCGCGACTGCCCCCGTAACGATGAGTTTCCTCAACCCCCGTGTCCCTTCGTCGGTGCTAGGTGAATTCCCAGGTGTAGCAGCGACCGGCCGGTAACAGATAGTGATGGCCAGTGCGGGACCAGGCGTCAACCAGAAGAAATGATCGAACGTCCACGCCTTTCGCTTCGGCGATGGCTGGGCCGCTTCTAAGCGGTTCCACCGGAATGAGGAAGGGCGCGCCCGGGTCCGCCAGCGGGTGCACGGGCGGGTTGGTGCTGGCGGCGTGGTTCTGAATGGTGGGAGACAGCTCGTCCATCCGGCGGCGCCGTGGCCGGGGCGGGCCAGCGATCGGGGCGCGGGTGCCGGGCGGCGGATGCACGCAGGCCAGCGCCGCAGGCGTCGGTCTGTTTGACGATGAGATCAGGCCGTTCATCGGGCGGCCGGGCTCCAGCCAGGCGGGGGGCACCACCGTCTTCAGTCAGCACGAACTGGTGATGGTCCACCCGGGTCGGGGCCGGCCCGTAGCGGGCGACGAAGCCGTCGTGCTCGGCAGGCGGGTTCATGGTCCTCCCGGTCAGGAAGGGCGGCGGGTCGCCGGTGCGGTCGTTCACTCAGGGCCGCGATGATCGCACGCTGGTCTCACATAATCGTTCGTTGCTGTGATGATCTGGTAGAGCTCGCGGGCGACGTAGCGTTTGAGGCAGCGGATGATCTCCCTCTTGGAGAAACCTTCCTTGGTGCTTCGTTCCATGTAGGCGCGGGTGCGGGTCCCACCGCAAGCGGCAGATGACAACTCGGTAGAGGGCTTTGTTGGCCTGCCGGTCGCCGCCTCGGTTGAGGCAGTGCCGGTTGGTGTTCCCGGACGAGGCCGGGACCGGGGCGGCGCCGCAGAGCATGGCGAAGGCGGCTTCGCTGGTGAGCCGGTCGTGGTTGTCACCTGCGGTGACCAGGAGTTGGTCGGCGACGTCGGTGCCCACGCCGTTAGCGGCGGCCAGGCGGGGATTGATCGCGGCCACGATCGGTTAGAGGAGTTCGTCCAGGTCGTTGATCGCTTGACCACGTCCGCATCGTGTGGCTACCCTCACACTTCTTCGCATGAAATCGATTTCATAGGATGGGAGGAACGGAAGATGGCTGGACGACGAGTAACGATCAGCGATGTCGCGAAGCTGGCCGGGGTCAGCGTGCCGACCGTGTCACGGGCGTTGAACGGGCGTCCGGAGGTGATCCCCGAGACTCGGGAACGGGTGTTGCGGGCGGCCGAGGAGCTCGACTATGTACCGAGCCGGAGCGCCCGGTCGCTGCGGACCGGCAAGTTTGCGATCCTCGGGCTGCTCGTGCCACAACTGGCCTGGGACTGGATGCCCGAGGTGATCCGGGGGGTTTCCGAGGAGGCCGACCGGTCCGGCTATTCGCTGCTGCTCCAGCAGCTGAGCTCCGGATCTGAGAACCGCTTCGTCGAGTCCGTGCTGCCGATGCTGCCCGTGGACGGCCTGGTGATGGTGATCCCGTCCGGCCTAATGGACCGCGTCGGCGAGCTGCACCGACAGGGCATGCCCGTCGTGGTTGTAGACGACCAGATTGCGCGGCCGGAGTTCCCATCAGTGGAGATCGACAACGCCTACGGGGTCAGGTGCGTCACCGAGCACCTGATCGAGAGCGGGCGCGAGCGGATCGCATTCGCTGCCGCGGCGGCGGACATGCTGCTCGTGTGCGAGCGCCTGGCCGGCTATCGGCAGGCCGTCGCCGCCGCCGGACTGCCCGAGCTCGGCATCCTCCGGCAGGACAAGGACTTCGACGCGCTCCTGCACACCGTGGTGTCCAGGGCCGGGGAGTTCGACGCGGTCGTCACCCCCTACGACGAGTTGGCGGTTTCGCTTGTTTCCGCGCTGCATGCGGTGGGAGTGCATGTGCCCGGGGATGTGGCGGTCACAGGGTTCGACGACCTGCCCGCCGCCGCCTGGACCGGCCTGACCACCGTGCGATCGCCGTTCTACGAGATGGGCGCCACCGCGGTCCGCATGCTCATCACAGCCATCGACGGAGGCACGGTACCGGAACGGACTGTCCTGCCCGTCGAGATCGTGCTCCGGGACTCCACTCGGACCAATGAAGGAGAGATCAGATGATCCGCTTTCCCGAGGGCTTCCTGTGGGGCGCCGCGACCTCGGCCTACCAGATCGAGGGCGCGGCGTCCGCGGACGGGCGCAGGCCGTCAGTCTGGGACGTGTTCGCGCACACGCCCGGCAAGACCTTCCACGGCCAGACCGGCGATATCGCGTGCGACCACTACCGCCGCTGGGAGCAGGACCTGGACCTGATGGCTGAGCTCGGACTGAAGGCCTACCGCTTCTCCATCGCCTGGACCCGCACGACTCACGAGGACGGCCGCCCCAACCAAAGAGGCCTGGACTTCTACCGAAGGCTCGCCGAAGGGCTTCGTGATCGCGGCATCGTCCCGTTCGCCACTCTTTACCACTTCGACCTGCCGCAGTCCGTGGAGGACAAGGGCGGCTGGCTGAACCGCGATACCGCCTATCGGCTCGCTGAGCACGCCCAGGTCGTCACAGGCGCTTTGAAAGACACGGTCGACCACTGGATGACAATCAACGAGGCCTACGTCGAATCTTTCCTTGGCTACGCGACCGGTGAACTGTCCCCCGGCCACCAGGACACCGGCGAGGCGCTTGCCGCCGCCCACCACCTTCTGCTCGGGCACGGTCTGTCCGCCCAGACGATCCGCGAGGGCAACGCTGGCAAAGTCGGCCTGGCGACCTCTCTGTCGCCGGTTCATCCGATGACCCAGGCCCCGGCCGACGTGGCCGCCGCCCGGCTCGTGGACGGCGTGAACAACCGGCTCTTCCTCGATGCGATCTTCAAGGGCACCTACCCGACCGACGTCCAAGAGCGCTACGCCGACCTCCGCCCGGGATTCACCGTCGTCCAGGACCGTGACATGGAGGTCATCTCTACCCCCCTCGACTTCTTCGGCCTGAACTTCTACTACGGCCGTACCGTCACCGGAACTGACGGCGATCTTCCCTCCGGCTGGGCCGAGACGCCCCTGAGCACGCCGGTAGAACGCGACCTCGGCGCCCGCGATGTCGTCCGGACCGACCAGGAGACCACCGTGATGGGCTGGCCCATCACCCCGAACGTGTTCACCGAGATCCTGTGCCGCTTCAAAACGGATTTCGCTGACATTCCGGTCTATATCACCGAGAACGGCGTCTCCCTGCACGACCAGGTTAGCCCCGAAGGCGTCGTCCACGACCCCGAGCGCATCGACTTCCTGACCTTGCACCTGAACGCCATCCACAATGCGATCGCCGAAGGTGTTCAGGTCAAGGGCTACCTGACCTGGTCTCTCATGGACAACTTCGAATGGGCCCAGGGCTACGGCCCCCGCTTCGGCCTCACCTACGTCGATTTCGGCACCCAGCGACGCATACCCAAAACCAGCTTCCACTGGTACCGCGACGTGATCGCCCGCAACGGCCTTAACCCACCCCTAGCTCGTCCCCACGAGCCTGACCAGGAAGAGGCCAAGCAACATGGTTGAGGCCATGCAGGAAGGGACCACCCCCTCCGCCCCGTCCATCCCCAACGTCGGCAAGGCGTCCGGAGGCTTCATCGCCGCGCTGGCCCTCGCGGTCGTCGGCTGTAACGTCGCCACCTTCACCCCGACCCTGGTCGCCCTGCCCCTTGCGATCCAGGACATTGACGAGTCTGGCAAGAACGGCAACCTCTCCATGGTGCTGTTCCTCGGTGTGCTGGTCGCCGTCATCGCCAACCCCGTGTTCGGCAAGCTCAGTGACCGCACCACCTCACGCTTCGGCATGCGCCGCCCCTGGATCCTCGGTGGCGCGCTCTTCGGAACCCTGGGGCTCCTCGCACTTTCGACCGCTCACACGATGCCCCTGCTGATCTTCACCTGGTGCTTCACCCAAGCCGTCTACAACGCCTTGTACGCAGCTGAGATCGCACTGATCTCCGACCAGGTCCCCCCGGACCAGCAGGGTTTCGTCTCCGGCATTCTCGGCGTCGCCTTCCCCATGGCGCTGCTGATCGCCACAGGCCTGGCCGCACTCCTGGCCTTTTCCACCACCTTCATGATCATCGCCGGAGCGGTGATCGGCTTCCTCCCCGCCGTCGTGCTCTGCGTTGTCCTCAAAGACCGGCACCTGGATCCGGCCGACAAGCCCGGCCGGTACACCATTCGCAGCTTCCTGAGCAGCGTGTGGACGAACCCGGTCAAGCACCCAGACTTCGGCTGGGCCTGGTTGAGCAGGCTCCTGATGTGGATGGGCCCGAACGCCCTCATAGCGTTCATGGCCTACTATCTCAGCGACCACCTGGGCGTTGCCGAAGACCAGCAGGCCCGCTGGGTCTTCTTCGGTATTCTGGCCAGCACGGTCGCCCTCATGATCGTCAGCCCGCTCAGCGGTCGACTTTCCGACCGCCTTCGCCGCCGCAAGCCCTTCGCCCTCGTGGCAGCCGGCGTCATCGCCGTCGGGCTCATCGTCGCCGCGCTCGCCGGAAGCGTCACTCACTTCCTCATCGCCACGACGATCGTCGGCATCGGCCAAGGCCTGTACGCGGCCGTTGACTACGCAGTCCCCGTGGCGGTTCTGCCCGACCCGGCCAACGCCGCCAAGGATCTAGGGGTCATGAACATCGCTCTCACACTCCCCGGCTCGGTTATTCCCGCACTCGCCCCCCTGGCTTTCGCATTCGGCGGATACCCGACGCTGTTCGTCGCTGGAGCGGCGCTCACGGTGATCGGCTCGCTCGTACTGCGACGAGTCCGCGCCATCGACTGACAGAGATGCTGTAGGTGAGCACCTCCCGCCGGGGTCTGACCCATCGGCTGGCCGCCTTCGGGTCTTTAACCGGATCTGTCGGCCCTGGTCGGGAGGTGCGCACGTGACTCACCGTGCGTGGCGTTGTGACCTTCCTGTCGAAAGGAGAGGTGTGCGTCGCCTCGACGCGGCTGCTGTTGCACGAAGACATCGCCGACGAGTTCCTTGGTCGGATAGCGTCGGGCGCAGCATCGATCAAGGTCGGTGATGCGCTGGACCCGGAGACGCAAAATGGGCCCGCTAGTGTCTCGCTCTCAGAGGCCATTTCATTACGGCTGATGGGGGATAAGTCACTTCTACCCTGTAGTTTGTTCGACCGGATTGAGCGCTAACGGCGCATTTGCGTACCCTGACTTGATCTCTTGCGCACCCGTCTCGTCCCGAAAGGGCGACCAAGGTCCGTCTGGCGTAGCTTCGTGCGAGAACCGCTGTACCCGGGCGCTGCCTGCCTTGGCGATGTCCGGCGTAGTAGGGCTCTGGCATGACCCCCCAGCGCGCCAGTACCGCCAGCGCCTGGTCCTGAGTGAGGTCGTCGGCCTCCACTGCGGTGGCGTCGACGGTCAGGGCCAGATCGCTGCTGCGGGTGGTGAACAGCACCGGGCAGCCGGGCGCCAGCCCAGCTCCGCATCCAGCGGAGCGCGGGTCCACACGTTGTCCAACACGATCAGCAGCCGCCGCCGGGCCAGCATCGCCGCGAGCGCTTCGCGGGCCTGGTCGACGGTGGTGTAGGCGGGGTCCTGGATGGCCAGGGCGGCGGGCCAGAGCAATCAGCAGCGCCAGCGGATCAGTGCCCGACCCGGCCTTCAACCAGGTCGCGTCGCGCTGCGGTAGCGGCGCCGCACCCGCCGGTCGCGGCACACTGCCGCCGCCAAGGTCGACTTGCCCACCCCGCCGAACCGCGTCAGCGCAGCCGCCTGCACTATTCCGCGCAGCGCCGTCACCGCGGCCTCGGCCAGTTCCGGGCGCTCGACGAAACCGTGGCTCCAACCGCGGCGCAGCCCCCACAAAGCCCTCCGGGCCGACAAGCTCCCGCAACGGCCGGTCAGCCCGCCACAGCCACGCCCACCGTGCCACCGTGCCACCGTGCCACCGTGCCGCCGCCGCCAGTGTCGCAATGATCGCGCCGACCCAGCTGGTGCGCTCCAGCCGATCGTCCAGGTCGCCGCCCGACCAGATCAGCATCCAGACCAGAACCCCGACGATGACCGCCACGGTAAGCACCACCACGCCCCAGCGCCGCCGCCTCCCGATCGCTGGGCATCGTGCTGCGCCACGAAGGCCACCACGAAGTGGCGCAGCAGGCCACGCTCAAGGCCGCCGACGGAGTCGAGCGCACCGAGCAGGCCGACGACCATGCCCGGAACTGATCGCCGAGCCACCACTTGTCTCCTCGCCGCAGCGGTGGTTCACGCTCCACACCCCGCAGGTTGCCCTGTACGAAGTGCGCGTGCACTGGCCGCTGAGAGGTGTACGTGTGGCGGATCCGGCTCCCTCGCCGGCGACGATCAGCAACGTAGTGTTGCATCTGGGCGGATCCTCGTCCTGACCGCCGGGCGGAACCTGATTTCGTCGACAATAGACCTACCCGTCATGTCAGCGTGGGCGTCCTCTGGTATCGGCCGAGCTCCGCCGGCTCGTGCTCTCGTCGGCCGCCGAGAATCCGATCCGGGAATACCGGCGAAATCCAAGGCGAGCCGACGATGCCAGGATACCGAGCCGCACCTGGCACGGTCTGGCTGATCTTGACGGCGCCATCAGTAGCGGCGTCGCCTACACCACGGGTCGAGTGGACGTGCGCTCCTCGGCGGTCTGATCAACGAATACTCGCAGGAGGGTGGCCGAACCGAATTATCGAGCCCCACACGTTCGCTACCCGCGATCAGGCGGCAATCCAGGCGTCCTGGCTCCTGAAGGAGAGCGGTGCTGGACAGGTTCACAGTTCTGCGTGCTTTGAAGTGTCGACGAGGTCCAACGAAAGGCCACAGCCGTCCGACCGTGAACGATGACGCCAGCGATTACGGGTTTGCTTCCTCACCGGGCAAGCGGGCCCGCACACGCTGGCGGAACTCTTTGCTGACCATCAGCATACGTTCCGCGCCGATGGTGGTGTCGTCGCCGTGGCCGGTGTGGACGACCGTGTCGTCGGGCAGGGCGAATAGCTTCGCGCGGATCGACTCCTCAAGGGTCGGACGGTCACTGTAGGAGCGGCCGGTCGCGCCCGGGCCGCCCTGAAACAGAGTGTCGCCGGTGAAGATACAGCCGAGGTCCGGGGCGTGGAGGCACACCGCCCCCGGTGCGTGGCCCGGCGTGTGCAGCACGGTCAACGTGGTGCCCGCGACCTCGATGGTCTGGCCGTCGGCGAGGTCAGCGTCCCACAGATGACCGTCGGCACCGCCGTGGGTGAGGTCCCACAGCGGGCGGTCGTCGGGGTGTAGCAGGATCGGGGCACCCACCCGGTCCCGCAGCGCTGGCGCGACCCGGACGTGGTCGTCGTGGGCATGGGTGCACACGATCGCCTTCACAGTCCGCTCTGCCACGACGGCGAGGATGTCGTCGACCGAATGCGGGGCGTCGATCACGACGCACTCAGAGTAGTCACCCACGACCCAGATGTTGTTGTCGACCTCGAACGTCTCACCGTCGAGGCTGAACGTGCCGCTGCTGACTGCGTGGTCGACACGCACCTGCCCGGCCATCAGAGGACCACCACCGAGCGCAGCACATCGCCGTGGTGCATCCGCTCGAATGCCGCCTCCACGCCGTCGATCCCGATCTCCTCGGTCACGAACGCGTCCAGGTCCAGCCGTCCCTGCCGGTAGAGGTCGACGAGCATCGGGAAGTCGCGGCTCGGCAGACAGTCGCCGTACCAACTGGACTTCAGGGCCCCGCCACGGCCGAACACGTCGATCAGCGGGAGCTCCGGGACCTTCATGTCCGGGGTCGGCACACCGACCAGTACGACCACGCCGGCCAGGTCGCGCGCGTAGAACGCCTGCTTCCATGTCTCCGGCCGACCGACAGCCTCGATCACCACATCCGCACCGTCGGCACCGTCGTAGGTCTCCGCGCAGATCCGCTTGATCTCCTCGACCGGGTCGCCCGTTGAGGAGTCGACGGTGTGGGTCGCGCCCATCTCGCTGGCCTTCGCGAGCTTCTTGGGGTCGATGTCGACAGCGATGATCGGACTCGCACCGGCCAGCGCCGAGCCGGCGATCGCGGCGACGCCCACGCCGCCGCAGCCGATCACGGCCACCGACTTGCCGCGGGTCACGGCACCGGTGTTGATCGCAGCACCGATGCCGGCCATCACACCACATCCGAGCAGTCCCACCGCGGCCGGACGGGCCTCCGGATCCACCTTCGTGCACTGGCCCGCCGCAACCAGGGTCTTCTCCGTGAATGCGCCGATCCCCAGCGCGGAGCTCAGCTCGGTGCCGTCCTCCAGTGTCATCTTTTGGGTCGCGTTGTGCGTGTTGAAGCAGTAGTGCAGGTCACCACGCTTGCAGGCCCGGCATTCACCACACACCGCCCGCCAGTTCAGCACCACGAAGTCGCCCGGCGTGACACCGGTCACGTCCGGTCCAACCGACTCGACGATGCCGGAGGCCTCGTGGCCCAGCAGGAACGGGAAGTCGTCATTGATGCCGCCCTCCCGGTAGTGCAGGTCGGTGTGGCACACCCCGCACGCCAGCACTTTCACCACGGCCTCGCCCGGGCCCGGGTCGGGGACATTGATCGTCACAATCTCGACCGGCTGCCCCTGCGTACGGGCGACGACGCCCTGCACCTTCTGCACGATGTCTCCTCGTTGCGGATGACTTGCCGGCGACCGCCGGGCTATGTGGGTGTTGGTCCTTCATTCACGTCTCTCAGCCGCAGAGGGTCACCTCGATGAGGTGAGCCAGTAGCGGGTCCTGGCGCCCCTGGGCCTCACTCTCTATGGCCCAGGCCGCCGCAATGTGCGCCGTCTTCAGCGGCGGCCTCGATGGGCTCGCAGCCTCACCAGACGAAGGCCCGTCAACAGGTGAGTGCTGCCACCGACGGTCTGTGCGACCTGGGTTGTCCGCAAGGCGCCGGGAGAGGGCGGGTACCGGCACCGGGGACGCTCGCCGCCCGCGAGCTCGGTGTCCGGTGCGCGGGTCAGACCAGCGATGTGCGGCGTACGACATTGTCGAGCACTCCGAGGCCCCCGACCCGGGTAACCAGTCGGTCGCCGTCGCCGAGGAAGATTTGCGGTTCGCGTGCATTGCCGATGCCGCTCGGCGTACCTGTGAGGATCACGTCGCCCGGTCGGAGCGTCATGCCTCGGCTGAGCTCGGCGATGATCCGCGGGATCGTGAAGGCCATCTCTTTCGTGGACGCCCGCTGGAGAAGACGTCCATTGAGTTCACAGTCGATCAACAGGTCGTGCGGGTCCGTCACCTCCTCAGAGGTGGTGAGCCACGGGCCGAGCGGCATGGTGCCATCGATGCTCTTGCCTTTCAGCCACTGTCCACCATGGGCTCGTTGCAGGTCGCGCTGTGACACGTCGTTCGCGACGCACCATCCGAAGACGTGATCGAGCGCGTTCTCTTCGTCGATTGACCGGCCTACCGTGCCGATGACGAGGGCGAGCTCCGCTTCGTAGTCCCATTTTCCTGAAAGCGCCGGGTCGAACGCGATGTCGTCGTGGGGGCCGACGATCGTGTCCGGGCCCTTGGTGAAGAAGGTGGGATGCTTGGGGAGGCTGTCGGGATCCTGCCCCTCGCGCTTGCCCTCAGACTCGTAGAAGTGATCAAGGTAGTTCCATCCGGTGCACAGCACGTCGCGGTTGAGCCGCTGCACCGGCGAGCCGAGCTTCACTGTGTCGAGCGGGATCGGCGTGACCTTGTCGCCTTCCTCCTGGACTCGAGCGAGGGCATCACGGCCACCGCGGACTACCTCGTCCACGGTTCCTACGGAACTGGGGAGCACCCGGACGGTCTCTCCGTCCCGATCTACAAGTCCGATCACCCAAGTGCTGCGCTCATGCGGATGGGCGTTGGCACGTACGGCCGCGAGTCTCATGCCTGTGCCGCCTCATCACCGATGAGGACTGCGATGGCGTTGATCTCGATCAGGTAGTCCTTGTTCACAAATTTCGAGACCTCGACCATCGTCGACGCGGGCGCGCCGTTGCGGAAATACTCGCGACGAACCGCGTGGATCGCGTCGAAGTCCTCCATGTTCCGCACATAGACGTCTACTCGCGCAATGTCGTCTAGGGTCCCGCCGGCCGCCTCGACTGCAGCCTGCAGGTTCTGGCACACCTGGTGGGTCTGGGCGCTGATGTCCCCGACGCCGGTCACCCCGCCTTCGGCGTTGCGTGCCGTCATACCGGAGATGAAGACAATCCGTCCGGCGGCGGATGCGGAGGTGGCTTGGGCGAAGTGGCCGTTCGGCTCCGCGAGCTTCTCGGAGACGACCTGAGACTTGGGCATGGGAATTCCTGTCGACAGGGTGGAAGAGTGAGGCGCCGTGGGTCAGCGCGCGTCGTCGGGTGACGAGTACCAGTCGGGCTGTGTCGGGTAGTGCGGGCCGTCGTAGACCTCCAAGAGGATGGACTCCTCCTCCGCGTGCGTCGGGCCGTGGAGGCTACCCTTGGGATTCCAGTAGAAGGACCCCTCGGTGAGCGTGATCCCGGTCGGCACGTAGGTGTACCGGCCCTTGAGGCAGAACATGAACTGGTTGGAGGCATGCGAGTGCCGCGACGGGATGCCGGAGCCGCCTTCAAACTTGACCAGGCTGATGGAGGCACCTGTGTCCTCGTTGCGCCACAGCGCCTTGTGAGTCAGGCCAGCCAGCGTCTTGTCCACCCAAGCCAGATCCTGGGTCTGCACAAGGATCTCCCGAAAGCGGTGGGCAGCCTGGCCATCGCCGTCAACAGCTGGCTGTTCGCGCGCCCGATCGGCGGCCTCTCCCCCGTAGCGTGAAGGCTCGGACAGGTTCTCGGTCCATTCGTGCTCGTCGACCTCAGCCGGGCGCGGCGGCGCCGGAACCAGCGGGGCACCAGCATCGTAGATCTCAGTCATGTCTCGTCCTTCACTCGGCGTAAGCGGCGCCGACGACGGCCAGTTCGGGCAGGTAGCGCAGCTCGACGACGTACCACGCGGCAGCGGCGTCGGTCGGGTTCTCGAGAGTCAGCTGCCCGCCCTCGTGGTAGCGGGTTGCGCCGGACGGGTCGTCGTCGAGCGCAGGTGCCGTGATCGCCGCCAACACATGGGGCTGGTCGGCAAGCTCGAGGTTTGCCTTCGCTCCGCTCGGCACCGTGATCGTCCACACGCGCACGTGTTCGTGGTCGAGGACAGCGCAACGGCCGTCGGGCAGGGCGGTAGTGGGCTCCATGCCCGGTATTGATCTTTTTCCCGGCCCGATGTCGATGGTCTCACCTCGCTTTTCCCCAAGGTCCTTGAACTCGACGAGCCGGTTGCGGTAGCGCGATTCACCGATGTTGGTCAGGCGATGGACCGGGGACGTCGGCCGGTAGACCGCTCCGCCGACGTACTCCTCAAGGAATCGCGGTGCGCTGCCGTCCAGCCAGTCCATGCGCCCCGCCGACGCCTCTAGGTTGAGCACCACGTACGGATTGTGGTGCAGGTGCCATGGCTGGATCTCCTGCGCGTCGAGTACCACCTCCCAAATCCGCACGGCGTCGTTGTCGAGCAGGACGGTCTGCCCGATCTCGGCGAGCGTGACCTGCGTGCCGTCAGGTGCGGTGACAACGGTTCCAGCGGTCATGATCGGGCTCCTTCAGCGAGATCCTGTTCAGGGGCGGCGGAAACTACTGGTCGGCCAACGAGGTCGAGGTACAGCCCATCGATGGTGGCCGCGACATCCTCGCGCCACGGCACCATCGCGGCGACATGGCCGTCCGGGCGCAGGAGGACGACCGTGTCCTGCTCAAGGCCGAATCGGCGACGGATACGGTCGCCAGGGTCGAACCAGGCGTGGTCCCGCAGTCCCGAGTCGTGCGGGGCGTCCCATCGGCTCACGACGACATGTCGGAGACCGTCTGGTGCGGCGAGGGGCAGCTTGGGATGCCGACGCGCGTCGGTGAAGTGCAGGGCGTGGAAGGAGTCGGCCGCCAGGCGGTGGAGCGGTTTCGGGCCGCGCGGTGTGACGACGGGGAGGTCGGGCACACGGTCTCCCGGACGTACCGGCAAAGGAACGCTGCCCTGGCGGACCATCGACCAGTCACCGGTGCCGTCGACATCGAGACTCACGCCGAGAAGGGTGCGGGTGAACGCATCACCCCACCCGCCGGCGCCCATGCCCTCGGTGGCGTTCGACCGGCGGTCCATCACCGCCCGGGCCGCCTCCGCCATTTGTCCCGAGCCCAGAACCGCCACGGGCGACTGCTCGGTCTCGTATCCGTCGAGAAGCGACTCCTCGGCCCATCCACGCTCGACCCAGGCCAGCCGCCACGGCAGGTTCGAGGCGTCCAGGGCACCAGTGTTGAGGCCGAGTGCCCACATCGGGGTGATGAGGTGGGCCGCGTCGCCCATAAGGAATACTCGACCATTGCGCCAGGAATCAGCGACGCGCTGATGGACCGGGTAAATGTTCGTGCCCAGGACCTCGAGTTCAGAGACATCGCCGATAAAGCGACGGGCCTTCGCGACCAGCTCCTCGGTGCCGGGTTCGTCGGCGCCCGGCGCGAGCGGGTACAGGAACCGCCAACAGTGCGGTTGGCGAACCAGGATCATCCACTCCTGGGGGTCGCCGAAGTACGCCAGGTACGGGTATTGGCGGGGGTTGGCAACGTCCAGGTCGACCTTGAGATCGATCAGCATGTAGCGCTGCTCGAGGGTCTTGCCCTCGACCCGGATTCCGAGCTGCTCACGCACTCGCGAACGCCCCCCGTCGCAGGCGAGCAGGCGTGAAGCCTCAAAGTCGACCGGTCCGTCGGGCCCGTCGAGGTGCAGGACAACGCCGTCTGGTTTCTGCTCGAAGGAGTCCAGCCGATGCTGCATCCGGACCGTGCCTGGTGCCAGTTCCTCGAGCCGGGCCGACAAAACCGGCTCGAGCTCATGCTGCGGGATGTTGATCACGAACGGGAACCGTGTGTCTTCGACCAGCGCACCGGTGAGCACGCTTCCGGTCGATTTCCCCGTGACGCGGTCGAGTTCGCCGATCTCGTCGATCCTGACCGCCGCAGTGAGTACGTCTGCGAGGGCGTCGTAGCGGTCGAGGACCTCAAGCGTGCGCGTGAGGATGGTGCCCGCCTTGGTGTCGAGGGACAACGCGTCGTCCTCCTCGAACACCACGACCGGTACGCCGTACCGGATGAGTCCGAGAGCCGTCATGAGCCCGATAGGGCCGGCGCCCACGATGGCGACCGGCTTCTTGGCGGCAGACGCGCTATTCACCGTCATGCATCACTCCTGGGAGAAGGCTCGGTCGCGGGTGAGCGTCGAGCCGGTCATGGTGGCGTCGTCCGAGAGCAGGAACATCAGCGGCCCGACGATGTCGGCCGGCTGCCCGATCCCTGTCGTGCGTGCCCAGTGCTCGCGCTGGCCACCGGTGGGGTTGGCCCGGCGGAACTGCGGGGTGTCGATGACGCCAGGGAACACGGTGTTGACTCGCACCCGGTGCTCGGCAACCTCGGCAGCGAGTGACTTCGCCCACGGGATCAGTGCGCCCTTCGTCGCGGCATAGGCGGCGGCCTCGGCGTGGCCGAAGTTCGCGAGCCCTGACGCGAACACCACAATGCTGCCGCGCCGCTGGTCGATCATCGAAGGGAGCACCGCTTGGGTCGCCCAGACGACGCCGTCCAGGTTGATCGCCAGGGTGCGCCGCCACTCTTCCTCGCTCGTGTCAAGCACGGTGTTACGGGGCTGCACGGCAGCGCTGGCGATCAGGCCGTCGACGCGGCCGTGCTCGGTCACCGCCCCGGCGATCACCTCGCAGACTTGGTCGCGGTCGCCGACGTCCGCTACCAGGTGCTGGACACGCTCCGCTTCCCAGTCGGCCTGGACCACGTCCACCACGACCGACTGTCCACCGCTGGCCGCGAAGCCGCGAGCGACTGCTGCGCCGATCCCGTTGGCCCCGCCGGTGACGACGAGCACCTCGCCGGTGCTGTCGTAGAGGGCCTTCATGCGTGCTCCTGACGGGTAGAGGGCAGTACGAGGTCGCTCACGTACATCGGCACGCGCATCAAATCGTGCGACGGGATGCCCCTGGCGCCCGCGGCCACGAGTGACTTGGCCACCGTGGTGGCACCCTGCTCGGACAGGGCGGCGGCGTCAACGAGAACGCTGCGGCTCCAACTCGGGCCGCTCATCTCCCACCCCCCACGAGGTAGGCCGCGTTGTCGGAGGCGATCCGCTCGCCGACGTCCTTCGGGAGTTTTTGAAGCTCACGCAACGGGTCGTCGCTGCCCATAGGGAACGGCCAGTCGCTACCCAGCACCACACGATCGGGGCCGAAGGCCTCGATCGCCAGGTCGAGAAGGCCCGCCGAGTGGCTCAGCGAATCGACCCAGAGTCGACGGATGGCGGCACGCGGCTCGAGCGTCAGCGGAGCAACGCCCGGACGTGCGGTGTCGACACCACGCTGCCACCGACCACTCAGAGCGGCGACCGCACCACCGCAGTGAACGAGCACGATCTTGAGCTCGCGATGGCGACCGAGGACGTCGCCGAACACCAGTTGAGCCGCCGCAACGGTCGTCTCCACCGGGTTCCCGAGGAGGTTCGACAGGTAGTACCGATCGAGGCGCCGGTCGAGCGAGGACCCCGGATGTAGGAGTACCGGCCGTCCAGACGCGGCCAGCGCTTGCCACACAGGTGTTAGCGTCTCGTCGTCGAGTGGGCGTGAACCCCCTCCGGCCGCAGCTGTCCATCCGACGGCGTCACGTCCGCGCCAGCGGGCGATCTCGGCTAGGGCGGCCTCTGGTTCGTCGAGCGGCAGATAGACGAGCAAGCCGAGCCGCTCCTGGCCGTCGATAGCGGCGGCAAGGCCGTCGTTCAGGGCTTGTACCCACGCAGCGGTCGAGTCGCCGAGTCCCTGCCGGTAGAATGGCGGGGGCGCCGAAACCCACGCCCGAGCGATGCCACGCTCATCGAGCCAGTTCTGCAGCCAAGCCGGCTGGTAGAGCCCAGGCATCCCCACCCGCTCGCCGTCGAGCTCGTAGACAGCGCCGTCGCGAACGATGCCCTCGGGCAGCCGATCGAAGCGCGGCGCAAGGTGCGTGTGCACGTCCGTGATGGTCACGCTGATCCTTCCTCGATGTATAGGCTCCCGGAGATCGCGGAGAACGCCCCATGCCCGGGAGAACCTCAGCACCAAACTGCTGCACGGACGGCTGAATTTCCTCATCGCGGTCCGATGGCCGGACCGCGGCCCGGCTCACTCCGGTAGCCGCTTCCCACCGTCCGGCAAGGAAACCGCTGGCATCCGTTCCAACATCAGGAGAGAGATTGAGTGCCATTGCGACCATGAACGCTCTGCGTGGTCACGGCTGGGGTTACCGCCACATCTGGACAGTGGCACCCCGCACGGAAACGACGCCCGATGAAACCCTTGCCGAGATCGAGGCGGCGGCCGCTCATCGCGATCTGACCATCGTCAGCGGGACACGTTGAGCTTGCAGCCGTGCCTGCCGGACATCGGGGATCGCGGACACGGGGACGTCCGCGCGTCCGCGCGTGGGCGCTGGATACCCGCGTCGCCGTGCGCGAGGACGTCGGCATCACCTGACCCGGTGCTTGGGCCGAGTCCGTGTCCGATCAGCCGTCGGCATTTTCCAGGGCATGAGCCACGATCAGGTCGATGACCGAGGCGTCAGCAAGCGTCGTGACGTCGCCTACCTCACGGTGCTCGGCCACGTCACGCAGCAGCCGGCGCATGATCTTGCCTGAGCGGGTCTTAGGCAGCTCGGGGACGACCATGATCTGGCGCGGGGTGGCGATCGGGCCAATCTCTTTGCGCACGTGGGTGCGGAGCTCGGCGACGAGGTCGTCCCCGCCGTCGCCGGCGTTCTCGCGGAGGATCACGAACGCGCAGATGGCCTGGCCGGTGTCGGGGTCGGACGCGCCGACCACGGCGGCCTCGGCGACCTTGGGGTGGGAGACCAGGGCGGACTCGATCTCGGTGGTGGAGAGCCGGTGGCCCGACACGTTCATCACGTCGTCGACCCGGCCGAGGACCCAGATGTCGCCGTCGGAGTCTTTCTTGGCGCCATCGCCAGCGAAATAGTAGCCCTGCTTGGCGAACCGCGACCAGTAGGTGTCGCGGTAGCGGTCGTCGTCGCCCCAGATGGTGCGCAGCATCGCGGGCCACGGTGAGGTGAGGACGAGGTAGCCTCCGGAGCCGTTGGGCACCCGTTTGCCCTCGTCGTCGACGACGTCGGCGGCGATGCCCGGGATCGCGGTCATCGCCGAGCCCGGCTTGCCGGACGTGACGCCCGGCAGCGGGCTGATCATGATGGAGCCGGTCTCGGTCTGCCACCACGTGTCAACCACCGGGGTGCGGTCCCCGCCGATGACGTGGCGGTACCAGACGTAGGCCTCGGGGTTGATCGGCTCACCGACCGAGCCCAGGATCCGCAGGGATGACATGTCGAACTTGTCGGGAACGTCGTGGCCCTGCTTCATGAACGACCGGATCGCGGTGGGCGCGGTGTAGAAGATGGTGACCTTATAGTCGGCGATGATCTTCCACCAGCGACCGCGCTCGGGGTGGTCGGGCGTGCCCTCGTAGAGCACCTGGGTCACGCCGTTGGCCAGCGGACCGTAGACGATGTAGCTGTGGCCGGTCACCCAGCCGATGTCGGCCGTGCACCAGTAGACATCGGTCTCGGGCTTGAGGTCGAAGACCGCATGGTGGGTATACGCCGACCCGACCAGGTAGCCGCCCGTCGTGTGCAGGATCCCCTTGGGCTTGCCCGTAGTGCCGGAGGTGTACATGACGTAGAGCGGGTGTTCGGCGTCGAACGCCTCGGGCGTGTGCTCTTGCGAGGCGGTGTCCACGACGTCGTGCCACCACACGTCGACGCCGTCGTCCCAGTCGACTTCCTGCCCGGTACGACGAACCACGAGCACCTTCTCGACCACGCCGGTCTTGGTGCGGGCCTCGTCCACCGCTGGCTTCAGAGCCGACGCGGCACCACGTCGGTAGCCGCCGTCGGCCGTCACGACCACCTTGGCCTGGCAGTCGTCGAGTCGCGAGGCGAGCGCGTCAGCGGAGAACCCGCCGAACACCACGGTGTGCGGGGCGCCGATCCGGGAGCAGGCCAGCATCGCGACCACGGCCTCGGGGATCATCGGCATGTAGATCGCGACCCGGTCGCCCTTGGCCACACCCAGGGTGGTCAGCGCGTTGGCGGCCCTGGAGACCTCGCGCTGGAGGTCGGCGTAGGTCACGTCGCGGGTCTCGCCCTCGGGCTCGCCCACCCAGTGGATGGCGACCTTGTCGCCGCGACCGGCCTCGACGTGTCGGTCGACGCAGTTGTAGGCAGCGTTGAGCTTGCCACCGACGAACCACTTCGCGAACGGCGGGTTATTCCAGTCGAGGACCTGATACCACTTCGTGGCCCAGGTGAGCCGTTCGGCCTGCTGCGCCCAGAATCCCTCACGGTCGGCCGCCGCCGCCTCGTAGGCCTCGGCCTTCAAGTTCGCGTTGGCGGCCAGGTCCGCCGGCGGCTCGAACCGACGATCTTCTTCAAGGAGGCTGGCCAGGGACTCGTCGGCGGGGGTCTCGTTCAACATCTACTCCTCGTTACGGTGGGACGGCGGACCGAGGAGTCGCAAATCGGCACTCGCCATGTGAGAGCCGAGCGTTGTTCCCCTTCCGCCCGGATCCAGCGAAGTGTGCCGACCGGACGTGGTCACCCCAGTGGTCCGCTGACCGAACTGCTCGGCGACCCGCGCTGCCAGCGTCATCCTGCGGATCGCCGAAGCGCCTCCGCTGTTGACCTCCAACATCCCGAGCGAGTTCGTCGGATACGGTTGGAACGACTGATCGTGGTCATCAATCTCTCAGCCTGTTCGCGGGCGTCCTGCAGCTCTCGTGACGGTGGATGGCATATTAACGCTGCTGACGATCACCCGCCGCGTCGCCGATTCGATCCCGATCCTGGAGATGTCCACCTCGCCCATCGGCATCGGGACGATCGGCCTGGCGGCAATGCCGACCTCGGTCTCGATCGTGGTGTTCCTCTATCAACGCAGCAAGCGCCTCGGCCCACGTCCTTACGCCAATTGGATCCGCGGTCCTGTTGGACGCCTTCACCGTGACCGGCATCCAGAACTACTCCGCGCTCACCAGAGTGACGACGTGGTGGATCGACAGCCTGGCGCAGCTCTCTATCCTGGTGGTGTTGGGCACCCTGGCATACGCTCGCGGGATGCGGGCAAATCGACCGACTCACTGCGCCGAACTGGGCAAGACCCACATCTGACACACCTGAGATGCATGGCACGGACCCACGCCGCCCGTGTCGCGAAAGGTCAAGAGACCGGTGGGGTAGCGCTGCGCGCAGCCGGTCCGCTGAGCGGACCGACAGCACCCGTGACGCGCTTCACAGAGGTTGAATCGACCTCGATGGCGGCCAACTGTCTCCGGGTCGCCCCTTTATAAGGACGCGTCTCCAACTCAGAAGCAGCCTTCCACGATGATGCCGCAGGAGCACAAGATGACCCCTAACACCGGCGCCGAAGTCAAGGCAGACCCGCGCACCTTCCTGTCCGACTTCACGTTCGAGGAGATGGACCGCGATCCTTACCCGCGTTTCAAGCGCATGCGCGAGGAGTGCCCTGTCGCGTACTTCGAGCCGTACAACCAGTGGTTCGTCTCGTTGTGGGACGACTGCTTCGCCCTGGGGAACGATCGCAGCATGCTTGCGTCCAAGATCACTGAGCACACATTCGGGCCTAGCATCCTATCGGCCGATGGGGACCTCCACCGCGACCTACACCAGGCTGTCGACCCTCCACTACGGCCGCGGAAAGTGCCGAACTACACGGACAAGTTCATCCGGCCGGCGGTGCGCCGCTACATCGACAAGCTGAAGCCGCTCGGCAAGGCCGATGCCTCGCTCGACCTCCTGGAGAAGGTCAGCGTCGCCATCGTCGGGGACGTCATGGGGTTGACCGGGGTCGACGACGACCGACGTCAGGACTGGTTTCATGCATTGGCCGGCTCCCTCGCGGATGTCTTCGACGACGATGAGTGGAAGCGTCGTGCGCAGCAGACCGTCGCCGACAGCGATGAGTACTTCCGCCAGCGCATCGAGGAGCTCACGGCTGAGCCCGACGAGAGCCTGCTCTCGCACATGATTCACGGAGACTTGAAGGGTGAACGGCCGAGGACGTTCGATGACCTGATCGGAACCCTCCGCGTGCTGATCACCGGCGGATTCCAAGAGCCCGGCCATGCGTGCGCGGCAACGCTCTACGGTCTCCTGCTCAACCCCGATCAAATGGACGCTGTGCGGGCCAACCCGGACGAACTTATGGCGTCGGCCTTGCAGGAAGGACTGCGCTGGCTGCCGCCGCTGAATCAGGCCGAGAAGATCACTACGAAGGAGATCACTCTCCAGGGAATGACCTTCCCCGTCGGCACAGAGTTCGTACTGCTGATCCCGTCCGCGAACTACGACGAGTCCCGGTTCGAAAATCCGGAACAGTTCGACATCTTCCGAGTCAAGAAGGACAACGCCAGCTTCGGCTACGGACTACACCACTGTTCCGGCCACGCGTTGGCACGGCACATGGGTGCGATCGTCCTTCGGGAGGTCATCGAAGCACTGCCGAACCTACGACTGGACCCCGACCGCGAGCCCGTCATCAACGGATTCATGCTGCGTGGCGTCCGCCAGCTCCCGGTCCTCTGGGACGAGTGACACAAGCGGGCTGCAGGTCGGCTGACGAACCCGCGGGGCTCGACACACGGGCTCCGGGTCCCGCGGGCGTAGCGTTTAACATCGCATTGACTACAGTTGCCGCTCTCTGCGGCCCTGAAGCGCCCGGACAATTCCGCAGCCGCTCGTCGGAGCCATAGATCACGGCCGCAGAACTAGTTCATCGAACCTCGCTAAGATCAGCATAGCGATCGTCCTCGTCATCGATGCCAAATTGTCCATCAGCCCGGCAATCTGCTGCTGATAGAAGCCGTAGCGGGCAGCCACCCTCTCGACGGGAATGCCGCGAACCGCACCAACAGGTAGTCGTACTGCAACAAACTCTCGGATCCTGTTATACGGCATAGTCTCAACGAAGGCAGAGCCAAGGATTCAATATCCTCAGCACGGAGGGCCCCTCGGTGGCGTCGAGGTAAGCATCGCGTCCCCAAGCCGAAATAAAAGCGGACCAGGCTGTGTGACAGCCTCACTTCAACGGTGACCGAGCGGAGGGTGACCTTCTCGATCCCTTTGTGCAGGCGTTCTGGATGACCGCGTCGAGCAACGCGTTCCGGGTGCGCGTCGCGAAATCCTCGGAGTCTTCGGCGACGCCGATCCATGGCGGCCTCAGCTACTCCCAAGTGATGAGTTTTCGCCCCTTTGCGCTTTGTCGCGGTCGCGCACGCCGTGCATACCTACCGGAGTCACCAGCGGTCAAGAAGGGAACACGATGAGCAGCCTCCGCTCCACCGCTGACGTCGTCCTGCAGGGCGGTCCTATCTTCGACCTGTCCGACTGGAGCCCGGGCGACCGCGTCACCGAGTCCTGGCTCGCGAGCCGCCCGCACGCGCTCGCAGTTGCCGACGGGGCCATCGTCGCGGTGGGCAACGACGTTGGGGGATGGATCGGCGCGTCCACGCGAGTACTCGACCTAGGCGGCCGACCAGTCCTGCCGGGACTGAACGACGGGCACCTGCACTTCACCGCGTACTCGACCACCCACCACGCCTATGTCCGGATGACCTCCGACGTCTTCAACGACCCGGCCGACCTCTCTTCGTTCCTGTCCCGGGACAAGATCGATGGAACCGGATGGATTCGCGGTCACGGCTGGGACGGCTCGGTACTGGGCCGGAACATCACGGCCGCGGACATCGACGCCGCGCTCGGCCAGAACGGCATCGCGGATACCCCGGTAGTCCTCTTCGACTGGAGCGGCCACTCCCTCACCGCCAACTCCGTAGCCCTCCAGTTCGCTGGCATCACTGCCGACACGGTAGATCCCGACGGCGGCGTGATCTACCGAGACGCAAATGGCGCACCCGAGGGATTCTTGACCGACGCCGCCATCTCTCTTCTCATCGAGCGAATCCCGCCGCTGTCCCGACAGGAGTTGGCCGAGACCTTTCTCAAGGGACAACAAGATCTACATGCCCTCGGGATCACTGCCTTGACCGAGCCAGGACTCGGCCCTGGTCACGTCAGCCTCCTCGACGGGTCCGGGTCCCAGGCCGCCATCGACGTGCTCCGCCACCTGGCCAGCTCCGGCGACCTGACCATGCGCGTCACGGTGCTCGCACTGCCCAACGGCACGGGAGGGGGAAACGCCGCCGACGTCAAGCGGCACCTCGACGCTGGCCTTGCCGACATGTTCAGCGCCCACGGCATCGACCAGAGACGACTGAAGTGCGGGGGCGTGAAGATCTTCGCCGACGGGACACCGCAGAATGGCACCACCTGGCACAAGGAGCCCGTACACGAAGGCCATCGCTGCGGCCACCTGGTTCTCGCCGGCGCCGACGACGAGAGTCGAGTCGAGGAACTACGCAAGATCGTCCGTGTCGTCGACGACGCCGGCTTGCAGCTAGCCGTGCACTGCATAGGAGACAGGGCCAGTGAGGTCGTGATCGACTGCCTCATCGAGCTCGCCGCCCGCGGCAATCGTACGCACTACCTCATCCACGGTACCGAGCTGTACCCCGAAGATCTGCGCAAGATGGCGCAGCACGACATCGGCTGGACAGCGAACCCGGTGATCGTCAGTACATTCGCTACCTCGATGCCGGAGGCTCGCCGCCGACGCATGGAACCCCTTGGCTCCGCCCTCCGTGTCGGTGTCCGCCCCGGTATCACCTCCGATGCGCCGGTCGTGTCGCCCGACTGGCGGCCGGCGGTCAAGCACGTCGTCACTCGCGCGTGCTACTGGGACGGCCCGGTCCCGGTCGACGACCGCGCTGAAACGATCACCTCCCTCGACGCGCTTGCCCTCATGACGCGGGAAGCCGCCAAGCGCGAAGGCGACGATGGCTGGCGGGGCACGCTTTCGCTCGGTCAGCGCGCCGACCTGGCGGTGCTCGACGGCCCCTGGCCAGATGACGATCACATCGACGACCTGCTCGGCAGGGTCGTCGTGCTCACCATGGTCGACGGTCAAGTCGTGCATGAGATTTGACGATCTCATGTGGTCCGACCGCGCTGCCTGCCGCAGCGGTTCGCTGAGCGGCCCGGACCGTGTGCTGCTCTACGAAGGCGTGCAGACTTCCCAGTCAAGGCGTACCTGGCCTGCAGCAATGCCCAAAGAGCGCACATGTCAGTTGAATCGGCTGAATCGGCCCGCGAGGATGCTGAGTGTCAGAATTAGCGGTCGGGAGCCGATCTCCGTTTCGGTTCGATGAGGGTCGCCCGCTATGGGCGGTTCCCTCAGAAGCCGTCGGTGGCGGAGCTGGAGCAGTTGTCCCGGTTGGACCGGGAGAACTGGACGCCCGGCTTGGTCATCGTCATCTCGTCCCCCGGACCGGGGCACCGGCACCCCGCAAGAACATGGTGGCGAGCAGCTCCTCGGCGTCGCGGCGGGCGAAGTTCCCGCGCCGCAGGCCGTCGCGCGTCCCGAGCAGCAGCCCGTACAGGGCGTCGCTGATCGAGCGCGGCGGCAGCTCGGCACGCAGCACCCCGGCCCGCTGGGCAGCGGCGATGAAGGCGAGCTCGCGCTCCTCCAGCCGGTCCACCCAGGCCATCATGTCGGGCTGCCCGGTCAGGAAGTGCTCGGTGAGCATGAAGCCGTACTCGTCGATCGTGTCGAGGTAGCCGCGCATCAGCGACCGCAGCGTGGCGGCCAGCACGGCCGAGTCGCCCGTCGCGGTGGCGTCCGCCAGGCCGATCTCCTCGTGGATCCGCTCCCAGCGGGTCATCGTCCGCAGATCCACCTTGTGCAGCAGGGCCTCTCGGGTGGCGATGTGCCGATACAGCGTCGCCCGGCTGATCCCGATCGCCTGCGCAAGCTCGGACATCGAGACCGTCGGGTCCTCGTTCAGCCGCCGGGTGGCGGCCGAGAGGATCGCGTCTTCCTTGGTCACCTGCGACAATCCTGCTTCACATGAGACGATAATGTCTCACAATACACATGGCTATCGCGAACCGAGATGCCGACGCTTCCAGCTCCGATGAGCGCCGTGTCGAAAGTTTGCAGCCCCTATCGGCCGTGGTCGAGCCGCGTCCAGCTTCCTCGAAACAGGGCGCGACAACGAGTGGTGGACCGCCCTCGGCGAGATGCCTGCGGCCGAGCCGTCCGGCGCGCCTGTGTTGAGGCCGACGCCTCGCACTCATGGATGGACGACCGCCTGTCGGCTCATCCCCACAGTTGCCGGCGGGGGCTGCCGAGGTCTATGTTCACGACCTTCGGCGCGCTGTACTCGAGCAGAGTCTCACGGCACAGCTCACGGCCGAAGCCGCTGTCTTTGATGCCACCCATGGGAACACCTGTCGCCAGATCGAACCACTTATTGACCCACACGATCCCGGCTTCAAGTCGGCTGGCAATGCGGTGGGCGCGAGCGAGGTTGAGTGTCCACACCCCTGCGGCAAGCCCGTATCTGGTGCCATTGGCGCGGGCTACCGCGTCCTCGTCGTCGGTGTAGCGTTCGGCCACCACGACCGGACCGAAGATCTCCTCCGAGGCGATCCGCGCGTTCGCCTTGGTGTTCTCGAAGATCGTGGGGCGCACGAAGAAGCCCTGCTGGTTCAAGGCCGGCAGGTCCAGAGATTCCGAGCCGACACGCTGTACGAGCCCTTCCGCCCGGGCACCCTCGATGTAGGCGCTCACGCGCTCGAACTGCGAGCGAGACACTAGCGGCCCCATTTGCGTCTCCGGGTCCAGCGCGTCACCGACCTTGATCGACGCTGCGACCGACGCCATCCGACCAAGGAACTCATCGGCGATGTCTTCGTGCAATAGCAGCCGTGACGAGGCAACGCACACCTCTCCGTTCGACAAGAAGATGCCTTTCGCGGCGTCCGCGACTGCGGTTTCTACATCCGCGTCCTGAGTGACGATCATGGCGCTCTTGCCTCCCAGCTCCATGAGGCATGGCGTGAGCGACTCCGCCGCGGCGGCCATGATCTTGCGAGCCGTCGGTCCGCCTCCCGTGAGCGTCACCTTGGCCACGTCCGGGTGGGACACCAACGCAGCTCCCACGGCCCCACCACCCGTGACGACGTTCAGGACGCCGGCGGGTAGCAGGCCGTCTACCAGCCGGGCGAACTCGAGGATGCTCGCCGAGGCGAATTCGCTCGGCTTGACGACCACGGTGTTCCCGGCCGCGAGCGCGGGGGCGATCTTGTTTGCCAGGGTGATGATCGGGGAGTTCCACGGCAGCACGGCGGCGATCACGCCGAGAGGCTCCCGTGTCGTGTATACGAGGGCGTCTGCGTCCTCAGTCGGGATCTGGTCTCCCGTCCAGCCGCGCACGACGCCGGCGAAGTACCGGAAGATGTCCGTACAGGCAGGTACGTCGGCCATGTAGGTCTCCCGCATCGGCCGACCGTTCTCGGTAGGCAGAAGGCGAGCCCATCGGTCGGGATCTGCCTCGACGCGGTCCGCGATGGCGGACAGGATGCGCTGGCGCGTTCCCAGGCTCGATCGGCGCCAGTCGACAAGTGCGCGTCGTGCCTCGTCTACCGCCAGGCGCACCTGCGCTTGGCTTGCTTCTGGGATCGTTGCCCAGACCTCGCCGGTACTCGGATCAACCGCGTCGAAGGTACCTTCGTCACCGGGAAGCCATCGCCCTCCGATGATCATCTGGTACGGCTCGCGCGGCCGGAACCGCTCGATCTGCTGGGACGCTACCTCGGCTTGGGTCATGGCCGGCTTTCCTCTGTGTCGGTGTCCTCGCCGAATATCTCAGCCAGGAAGTTCTGGACGGCGGCAGCGACCTCGGGGGCGTTCAGCTCCATGAGAGGCAGCCGGCCCCCCTCGACGACAACCGTCCGGACCTGGCTGACGGCTGTGAGCGCGTGCTGTACCTGCGGCAGCTCCGGGAAGGCCGGGTCCAAGGTCGCGCCGATGAGGAGAGTGGGCGCGCTCACCAGGGGAATGCGCTCTTCCATGTGGTACCGGCCGACCGCCCGGTGTCCTTCCGCGGGATCGATGCTTGGGGCTATCGCGTCTCGGACGAAACGCTGGAGCAGGTCCCCCCGGCCGGATGGGAACAGGGGCGCCCGTCCTTCCCACAGTGCCTTGACACGATCTCCGTTCTCAGACCACTCCACATCGTCAGGGATGGCATGTGCCTGTCGCCGCTGCCGCGATTTCGCGTCGACGAAGCCCATGGATGACAACACGAGCGCGCGAACTCGGTCCGGGAAGGCCGCTGCGATCTCGAGAGCGACTACCGCGCCGGTGTGGTGCCCGAGGAGAGTCACCGCCTCCAGCCCCAGCGCGTCCAGAAACGCCACGACGCCGTCGGCGAAGGCCTGGATGGTCTGTGGTGCCGGTAGCGGCGGGCTGGAGCCGAAACCAGGCATGTCGACCGCGATGGCGCGATGGCGGGCGGCAACGAGGGGGAGAAGCTCACAGAACTCGTCGGCCGAGCGCGGCGTCTGGTGAAGCATCACCAGCGGGGGGCCGTCGCCTTCCTCGACGTAGTGAGTCCAACCGAGGTGGGTCTCGACGTACCCAGGCTTCCTGGAACTCCCCATGGTGATCAGAGCTGGAAGCTTTCGACGCCCTCGATGCCGACGCGTTCCAGGCAATTCGGCGGAATCGAGCCCTGGCGGGCCTTGAACTCGGGGATGACGTACTTGCCGACCATCTCGATGGCACGCATGGTGCGGGCGTGACCGAACCCGTCGAGCTTCAGCACGACCTCAGTCATGCCCATCTCCTCCAGCCGCTTGATCTTCTCAATGAAGTCGTCGGGGGTGCCGAGCATGAGCATCGGTGTGCTCTTCTCCACGTAGTCGAGGTCGTGGCCGTGCTTGTGCAGGTTCTCGGCGAGCTCACCCCAGTACTGGTAGCCCGGGGCGCCTGTCCCGGACAGCCCTTCGGCCAGCTCGATAACGTGGTTGATCAGGCCCAGGGAGTTCGCCCGGGCGTGGTCGAACGCCTCCTGGCGGGTGGCGGCGCAGTACGCCGGGAATGTGAACCCGCACAGCGCGTAGGTCGGCTCGTACAGACCACCGATCGGCTTGGCCTCGGCGAAGCCCTTCTTGTAGGCGTCGACGAGCTGCTGCTGAAACTCCCAGCCCATGAACGTATCAGCTGTCATACAGCCAAGGCCCAGCTTGCCAGCGACGGTGTGGCTCGCCGGACTAGTCGTGGTCATGTAGAACGGCAGGAGTGTCTTGCGCTCCAGCGGCGGGGTCACCGTCACCGGACCGACGTCGAAGAACTTCCCGTGGACCTCGACCTCGGGCTCCAGGAGCGAGCGGATGACAACTTCGAGCCATTCCTGCTGTTCCTCGCTGGTCGTCGCCGGGTTGACACCGAAGCCGCGCTGGTAGACAGCGTTGTTCGATCGCGCAGTCGCGACCTCGAGCCGGCCCGGAGCAAGAATGTCCTGGGTCGCGAACCGCTCCGCCGCACGGACCGGATGGTTGAATCCCAACGCGACACAGGCCATGTAGCGCAACTTGATGTTGCTCGTCCGCTCCGCCAGCGCGGTCAGGACGATCTCGGGCGCCGAGACGGCCCACTGGCCGTCCATGAAGTGCTGCTCGGAGGTACCCGCGAAGTCGAATCCCATCTCCTCGGCGAAGGTGAGCTCCTTGAGGACCTCACGCAGACGGACGCCGAAGGACATCCCCTTGTTGACCTGACTCTCGGAGATGATGCCGATCTTCATCGCGTGCTCACTTTCGTTGCCGTGGCTGACCGTGGGCCCGATCACACCATCTCGGCTTCGAAGGACACAGACGCTGGTTCGCTGGCCGGACCGATGGGTCTGAACAGTGCGTCCGCGGGTGCGACCTTGATGATGCACGCGGTGGGCTGGTCTGACCCCGATGCTGCGGAGCCTTCCCGCCGTGCACCAGATCACAACCAATCCACGGGCGTCCAACGAGGAGAACCCACCCAATGAATGCAGACGACATCGCTTGGGCCCAAGCCACGGAGCTTCGTGACCTCTTGGTTGCCGGCGACGTCTCCGTTGTCGAGGTCGCGACGGTCTTCGCCGACCGGATCGAGGCCCTGAACCCCCAGCTCAATGCCTATGTGTACTTCGACCGGTCCACGGTCCTCGCGGATGCAGCCGAACTCGATGCCCGCCGCGAGCGCGGTGAGAACCTGGGTCCCCTCCACGGCGTGCCCTATTCGATCAAGTGCCTCACAGATGTCGCGGGCTTGCCAGGTACGCTGGCACTGAAGCCCTTCGCCGACCGCGTGGCAGAACGCGACGAGGTCGTCGTGCGCCGCATGCGCGAGGCAGGCGGTCTATTCCTCGGACTGACCAACGCCCCCGAGGCCGGCTACTACGGCGGAACAAACAGCCACCTGTACGGCCCGACGCACAATCCGTGGGCACATGACCAGACTGCCGGTGGCTCAAGCGGCGGTGCCGCGGCTGCGGTCGCTGCCGGTCTGTCACCGCTCTCGCAGGGCACCGACGGAGGCGGGTCAGTGCGCATCCCGGCCTCCCTGTGCGGTGTCGTAGGGTTCAAGCCTTCGCTGGGCCGGATCCCTCAGCGGATCACCCTCTCCCGTGCGGCGACCAACCTCTTCCACGGGCCGCTGACCCGCACGGTCGACGACGCCGCGCTGATGTACGACGTCGTGACCGGCCCGGACTCCAGCGACTTCCTCAGCCTGCCCGCGGAGGCGCCGATCGCCTCGGCGATCCGACCGACCCCCGAGCGGCTGCGGATCGCCTACTCCCCCGACCTCGGCACCGGTTACCACATCGACCCCGAGGTCGCCTCGGTGGCGCGAGCGGCGGCGGAGGCCTTCTCCGAGCTGGGTGCCTCGGTGGTGGAGGCCACCCCGCCGTGGCACGACCTCGAGAAGGTGATGTGGGAGGGAGTCTGGGTTCCCGGCTACGCCGGTCTGCACGACGCCGCCGATTGGCGCAGCCTCCGTGGCGAGGTCGACGACAACCTCATCGAACTCGTGCTCGCCTCCGAAAAGCTCACCGAGGTGGACTTCGGTCGCGCCGACGTTGGGCGGGGAATGGCATACGACACCTTTGACACCTTCATGCAGGACTTCGACCTCCTGCTCTCACCCACGCTGACGAGCGCGGCATTCCCGCTCAGCCAGTTTGCGCCGTCGTGGGTCGGCCCATCGGTCCGCGAGCAGATCCTCGGCTGGCTGCTCACCTACCCGTTCAACATGCTGCCGATGCCAGCGATCAGTGTCCCGGCAGGATTCACCTCCGACGGCCGGCCGGTCGGCCTCCAGATCGCGGGTCGCCACCTCGCCGACGCCACCGTCCTGGCGGCCGCTCGGGCCTTCGAGACCGCTCGCCCATGGCAACAGCACCGTCCCCAGATGGCTGTCTGAGGCACCGCATACCACAATTCCGGAAGGGCGCTCCGATCCCGGGGCGCCCTTCCGGAATTGCCAAAGAGGTTCTATGCAACGACTCCGGCCAGGAACGCCAGAACGGCCTGGGCTACGTCCTCTGCACGTTCCTCTATTAGCGGCACGTGCCCGCCGACGATCTCCGACACCTGGACGGACTTTGCGTTCGGATACCCGTTCTGCAACCGCTCGGTGTGCGGGTAGGACACCGGGTCCTCTGTTGCAGCAACGATCAGGATCGGGCAGGTGACCAGGCCGACGCGCTCCTCCATCATGTAGCGGCTACATGCCAGGTGCCCGTTCTTCGGGTCGAGTCCCGGAGCGAGAGCGTCGCGGATGAACCGATTGAGGATGTCCGGACGGCCCACCGGGTAGGCCGGGTACCGGTCCTGCCAGAGCTGGACCAGGTGGCTGCCATCCTCCTGAGTAGTGGCGGTGTCCACCTTCGGCTCGCTCTCAGCCGCGCGGGTCGCCGCATCCATGTACTCACCGGCGGACAGAACCGCGGCGGTGACGCGCTCGGGCGCCCTTGAGGCGACCTCTGAGGCGACGAAGAAGCCGGTGTGATGGCCGAGGACCGCGAAATTCTCCAGCTGGAGAGCGTCGACCAGCGCCAGCACGCCCGTGGCGTACATCTCGATCGTCTGCGGCTCGGACGGATCGGGCTTGGCCGACATCCCGAAGCCGTACATGTCCATGGCGATGACCCTGCGCGAGGGCGCCAGCAGTGGAACCAACTCGGCGAACTCGTCAAGGGACCGTGGCGTCTGGTGCAGGAGGATGATCGGCTCTCCCTGGCCCGCTTCCACGTAGTGCAACTGCCCCAAGGGGGAGTCCGCATACCCGTACTTCATCTCAACACCTGTCATGGCTAATTTGTGTCCCCGACCTACTAGGAGTGGCGGCTGAGCGCCCAGTCTTGCTGAGCGGGCAGCCGACTCCGGAGCCTGTGGCCCGGTCAGTGAACCGACGTTCGCAGCTGCCGGCTGGCTCCAGGCGATGGCAAATGTCGTTAGTCGTACGCGGCATTCCGGTGCGACAGTAGATGATCAGGTGCCCGGACTTCTTGGAGACCAGTTCACCAGGCACTGTCGCGGCATCTCGGTGGTGAACGAAAGCACCGACACGGTCCGCGTCGACGTCATCGCCTCGTGATGCCACCGATGGCTCGGTTCCGCTAGCGGCGCAACGATGGTGCCACTGATCCGGACCGTCTCCGGCGAGTCCGTGCCCCTGACATCGCATTTGCGAATCGCAAGGAAGTCTCTCATGCGAGCCGAGGCACCGAGCATGACCTCAATGTTTTGCTCCGATAACCGTCCGGCGGTCGACCCGAAAATTCGGGGCCTCGTAGCCGGCCGCGAACGACCCCACACTAATCGCCTCCACCCAGCCGATGTCAGTGCCATCACCTCCTTCGCGGGCTTTATCCGAGCGATGTCGCGACTGGGCCCCCTCGTCAAACAAGTTCCCTGAATCAAGCTCCAGGCCCCGGCATCGACCTTGCAGCTCTACATCTTGCATCGCAACGGTCGCTATGACTCGACGAGCTCTCGGCTAGCGCCACGAACCGCCACGGCTTCGAGTTCCACCTTCATGTCAGGAGAAGCGAGGACGACGTCGGCAACCAGCGCCGCGGCCGCAGGCGGAGCGTCGCCGAAGGCATCCGACACCGCCGCGGTGAGTGCATCGATGTCGTTGATGTCGACCAGATAAGGACTGATGCAGACGACCTCATCCAGCCCCGACCCCTCGCGCTTGAGTAGATTCTCAATGTTCGCGATGGTCTGGCGCGCTTGCTCCGCCGCGCTCTCACCGATAGTCCCGTCCTCCCTGTGGCCGCCGATCCCAGAGACGAAGATGACTCGCTCATTGGCAAGTGTGAGCGCGGCCGGATGGGGAGTGCTCCGAGGACGGAACGACTTCCAGACTGACAACTGCTGACCTCTTTCATGGGCGGTCGCCGAACGCGACGGCGACGAGCGACTCGGCACGAAGTCTGGCGTGTTCGGCATGGCCGAACCGTAGCGACGACACCCGAATGGCACCACAAGTAACTGGAACGGTTCGGGTCCACGGTCCGGTGAGCGGTCCGCGCCTTCGCTTCGTCGGCGTGCCTGTCGGAACATGTTGTGATCCGGCTCACCACATCAGGAGACAGCGACATGAACGGCACCCTGACGCTACCTACGGACAGCGGCATCGCCGCGGACAGGGAGTATGTGCGGTGAGCGACGCGCTGCTGGTGGAAGTCGCAGAGGTCATTGCCGAGACTCCCGCGATCCGGTCCCTGAGGCTCAAGAAGCTCGATGGGACGCCGTTCTCGCCGTTCCCGGCAGGTGCTCATATCGACGTGACAGGACCGACGGGCGTGCTGCGACAGTACTCCGTTGCAAGTGACCCGAGCGATCAGTCCTCCATTGTGATAGCTGTCAAGCGTGAAGCGTTGTCCCGAGGTGGCTCGGAGGCCTTGCACCAGGTCTCTGTAGGGGACCATCTCAGAATCGGGAGACCTCGCAACCTGATATGTATCGCCGACGACGCGGACAGGCATCTCCTGGTCGCCGGGGGCATCGGCGTCACCCCGCTGCTCAGCATGGCCTACGAACTCCACAGCCGCGGGGCCGATTTCGAGCTGCACTACTTTGCCCGATCGCGGGACGACGTCGCCTTCGCTGACCTGCTTGAGCAGCGTGCGGAGTTTCGCGACAAGGTCACTCTGCATATCGGTCGGCCTCGTGAAGAGCACACGAGCGTTCTGACGCCGCTGACCACGACCCTTACCGCACACAGCTATGTGTACACCTGCGGCCCCGACGGCTTTATGGCCCAGGTCACGAACGTCTTCGCACCAGTCGTAGGTGCCGACCACGTCCACATCGAGCACTTCGTAGCGGAAGACATCGATACCACTGCTGATCGCGCCTTCACGGTCGAGCTCGCGTCTGGAGAGATCTTCGAGATCCCGCCAGACCGCTCGATCCTGTCAGTGCTCGAGGAGAACGGAATCGAGGTCTTCAAGTCGTGTCAAGAGGGGATCTGCGGATCCTGCGTCTCAGGCATCCTCGAGGGCAAAGCAGATCACCGCGACAGCTGCCTGTCGGCCGCAGACAAGGCGGCAGGCAACGAGATCGCACTCTGCGTGTCCCGCGCGCTCTCCGACAAGCTCAAGATCGAGCTCTACTAACCGGTCCCCACCGAGGGAAGGAGTCCCAATGACAATTGAGACCGGGCGGAACGCCACCCAGTCAACCAGCGCCTCTTCACCAAAGTCGGACTGGCGCACGGTTCTGGGACAGTATCCCACGGGAATCACGATCCTCACCAGCATCGATCAGGCCGGGGGCCCGGTCGGGATGATCGTCGGCACCTTCAACTCGGTGTCGGTGGACCCGCCGCTGGTCGGCTTCTTCGCGCAGAGGACCTCGACGACGTTCCCCCACATCGAGAGAAGCGGTCGGTTCCGCGCATCCGTCCTCGGAGCAGGACACGAGAGCCTCTGCCGCGACTTCTTCGCGTCGCCAGTCAGGGACCGCTTCACAGGGGACATCTGGGACTACGACGAGCACGGCATCCCTCGGCTCAAGGATGCTGTGGCCTGGTTCGACGCCACCATTCACAGCATCTTGCCCGCGGGCGACCATGTCATGGCACTCGGGGAAGTGAGCAACCTCGGTCTGGGTCCGCGGACCGGCGGGATGCCACTGCTGTTCCTTAACGGCGGCTACGGCTCCTTCACAATCCCGCGAATGGAGTTCAATCTGGACGACTTGGGCGGACGCCTACGCCATGCCACCGTACTCGGGGACGCCGTGGAACAGCTGGCGACCGATCTCGGCGTCGAGTGTTCTTTGTCGACCGTCGTCCGCGATGAGGTCGTCGTCCTCACCGCTGCCGACGCGCGATCGCCTCACGTCGGCATGTGCTTCCCCTTCGCGGCCCCAATGGCACCGGCGTTCGCCGCGTGGTGCACCCCTGACCTTCGCCACACGTGGGTCGAGAATGCGCGTCACCTCATAGGCCGTGTCGACACCGAACTCATCGAGGACACCCTGGCCCTGGTCCGGGAGAACGGATACTCAATCTCATTTGGCCACACGATGAGTGAACACTTCGACGCCGTTGTCTCATCGGCGCACCATGACCGCGCCGTGCTCGCACCGTTGTGGGAGGCGCTTACAACCGAGTACGCCGGATACCGCCGACACCCCGAGCCCGCGGAGCACGCAACCCTGATCCAGGTTCCGGTGTTCGGTGACGACCGATGTGTCGCTCTTGAACTCGTTGTGAGCGGGTTCGGTCCACGCACTCCTCGTAACCGCTTCCGTGAGATCGTCGCCGGCTCCCTCCACTGCAGTGCCCGGTTGACCGCCATGATTGGTGGCAGCGCGCCGCAGGACTACGCGCCCTCCCTACCGTGACAGACAACTGCGTGCCGATCGCATCGCGTGCCCGGCGGCACGGTCGCTACCTGGCGACCTTCCGTGCTCGTTCGCGGAGGTTCCTTGATCACTCCCGCCTTCTTCGCCCGACTGCACGAACTGCGCGCCGTCCGGTCCGGATAGCGGAGCGCTGGGGCGCGGGGCCTGCACGGCCGCGGAGATGGTGATGTCCGGTAAGTATGTCCTTCGCATTCGTGACCTGGTCACCTCGCTGAGGCGCAGCAGCAATGCACGCCGGCGGAGGCCACGCTGGTGATGGAGTCGGGCATGCCGATGACGGGCCGGTCGAGGATGCTAGACCAGTGGGCAGTGTTCATCGCTCCACTGCGGACGACTCCCTCGACGAGCACGGTCCCGTCCGACAACGCCGCCGCAATGCGGTTCCTGGCGAAGAAGCGGATCCAAGTGGAGGATGCCGGGTGGCCCTTCGGAGACGCCAGGCCGCGTTGCGCGATGGTGTCGCGGAGTTGGCGCGTGCACGGCCGGGTAGGTACGGTCGGCGCCGCAGGGAGGGATTAGAAGACGACCAGCGTCGCGCGCCAGGCTTTGCTTGACAGGCCGTCATCTATGCCCGCGCTCACGCTCTCAACGACCAGATACTCGCACCCCGCACCGAAGTGCCCTTCGCCGGTTCCGGGCACCCGACTGCGTAGGCTGCCTTCACTTGATGGGCTACCGGTAGAACAGCCAGGTCAGTGCCGGCTGGCCCGGCGCGCCATTGATGGCCGCCCTCATGGTCGACCTGCTCGTCACGATCGTAAGGGAAGGCGGGCCCACCAGCTGGGCTAATGCGGGTGGACACCAAGCTTGCTACCAGCGAGCATCCTGGGGTTCACACTCGTTCTGCCTTTACATTCAGGGCAGCGAGTAGTAAATCTGCGCCCCATTGCGCAGACCTGCGTCAGGGAGCCAACTGCACGATGGCCAGGCTCGCACCGGTCGGGTCCGTCAGGCGGGCGAACCGGCCAGACGCGATGTCGGTCGGCGGCAGCCGGACTTTTCCGCCCAGCTCGGCCGCGCGGTTGGCCGACGCGTCGCAATCAGCCACGGCGAAGAAGGGCGACCAGTGTGCCGGGTAGTCGGACGGCCACCGTTCGTCCATCTCCAGCATGCCGATCATCAGCCGGTCGCCGACCTGGCCGTCGGCATAGGCGGCACTGTGACAGGATCGATCAGTGAAGGTCCAGCCGAAAACCTGGCCGTAAAAGCGCTTGGCCTGCTTAATGTCCCGGCAGGATAGTTCGCCCCAGCACATTGTGGCGGGCTCTCCTGTCCAACTGATGCCCGCCAGCGTGTAAGGCTCGGAGAAGCCGAAATCTACGCCCTCCGGGTCGGCCACCAATCCTGCGCGGCCCATGTTGCCGAGATCGATCTCCTCAGCGAGCACGAGACCGCCTGCCGCTCGCGCCCGCGTAACGGCGTCCCCCACATCGCTGACCAAGAAGTAGCAGGTCCACGACGCCCGCTCGGTGTCGTCGGCCAGCGCCTGCAGGCTACCTACCTCGGCTCCCTGCGGCCCGCCCAGCATCCACACGATGTCGTCCCCGACCTTGTCGGATGTGATGGTGTAGTGGTCCCATCCAAACAGCCCTCCGTAGAACGTCATCGACGCCCTGATGTCCGGGCTGTGTAGCATGAGCCAGTTCGGCTCTCCCGGGGCTTCCGGGGATATATCAGCCATCATTTCCCCTTTCCCGACATACTCCAAGCTACGATCGACAATGCCACTCGACATGAAATAATCGGAATCAAATTCGCCAAGTTAAGGCAAAATAAACACCAAAGCATCGTTGATCATTTTTGATACGCAAGAACTAGCAATCTCCCATGCCGAAAAAATGGTTCCACAGAAGCGTGGACGGCTACTGGACCGTATTCTCAGCCCAGTTCTGCCCTGCTACGCCGGCACCGGGCCCAGCCCGCGGGGCGGCACGCCGTCCGATCAAAGCCGAAGCGGCTAGGTCGGTCACCAACCGTGCGTGCCGACGCTGGAATCGATTCGGCATCCGAGCGCTCCTCGACCGGGTGGGCCGGCTCCCCCGAGTTCTGAGACCGACGCGCTTCTCGCCCGCCGCCCGGTTTCGGCGTCCTTGCCGCCCCTATGCCGAAAGTCAGGGCCAGCGTGACGGCGCTGGTCTGCGCCGCGTCCTGCTACTCCGCGCAGGTCACGCAGCCCACCACATAACCGAGCAGCTCGGCCGGGTGCGCGGCCACCTGGTGTGCCGCCGGAAGGACACCGCATCTGGCCCTTCGGGTTGCTCCCCGAAGGGGTGAGCTGTGCTGCAACTGGAACGGGCGATGCTCAATCCTCGACTTTGCCATGACTGGAGAGGACAGTGCTGCAGACCGAGGATCTCCGCACTGCCCTCACACGAGTTCGCAGGTCACAAAACTGTCCTGATCTGAGATAGAGACCTCGGGAGCACAGGATGAGAACACTCATCCTATGAGCCGGTGACAAGAGGCGGGCTCGCGTCTTGACGAGCGATGCGAAGCACGGTCCCCATTTGGCTGCCTAGGCTCCGAGGGTCCACGAGAATAGGACTCACCCTCGCGGGCGCCACCTTGGTCTTGCTCGCATCGGCCCCAGATTCGACCGTCGTCGACACGCGGTAATCGTCGAGCGAGTGGGGTCTAGGGCAGAAGGATGATCGGCTCGCCGGCCCCGCCTCCGCGAAGTGCAGGTGCCCCGGAGGGGCGTCGGCGTACCCGTAACAGACGGTGATGTCAGACATAGTGTCTCCTATTGAGATCGCACGTTTCGCAGCGCTGCGCGGGCGCGCATGAATCCGCGTTCGACACCTGGCTCGGCACACCAAGCGTCCGAGAACTGGCGGTTGCGCCGAAACTGCGGTGGCTGGCAGTCACCAGCCTGCAAAGACTGTGGCGGACGGCACAATCGCGCGGCTCGTTTGACTGGACCACACTGCCCTCCAACCAGCGGTTTCATCGCAATGTTCGGCTCTGGCGAGCACCTGGGGGGCTGTGAGCCATGCTTCGGCGGCCAGGGGTAGTGCGGTTCGCGGCGGTACGAGCGCGAGTTGACTAATGCCTGCCCTCTGTGGACTCCGGGTGCGAGGTCAGAACCGGCTCGCCCACGGTCCCCGACGCACCCATGTCCGGATCTTGCTCACCGACGGGTCCTTACGGACACGCCACATTTGATCAACGGACAGTGATGACAATTCCGGGACGGGCGTGCAAAACTGGGGTTACTTAACCGAGAACGGGCAGGGGACGTCATGCCCTACACAGACGACGAGTTCGAGGACGAGGCCACCGGTCCGCGTCCCTCGGTACTCGCCAAGACCCACCAATTGCTGGCCGCCTTCACGCACGAGACAGCCACCCTCGGGCTCACCGAGCTGAGTCGGAGGTCAGGTGTCCCGAAGGCGACAACCCACCGCTTGGCGGTTGAACTGGTGGAGCTCGGCTACCTGACGCGCACTGCGAAGGGTTATCAGCTTGGCTGGCGTATCTTCGAGCTCGGTCAGCTGGTTCCGGGTCCCGCTAATCTGCGCAACGTCGCGCGTCCTGTCCTCATGGATCTGCGCGCAGCCATGAGGGCCGCTATCCATCTCGCCGTCCCGCAGGGGTTCGACTGCGTCTACCTCGAACGGCTCGTCGGGCGCCGTGAGATGGGCATCGTCACTGCCGTGGACGCTTGTGTCCCAAGCTGGCTCACCGCCTCTGGCCGCCTGTTCCTCGCCCACAGCGATCCACAGGCGCTGACACACCTCAACCGCGAAGCTCTCACCGCGCTCGGAGTCAGCCACCACTCCGAGTTGCGTGCCCCGTTCGCCCAGCTCCGCGAGCAACGCTATGTCGAGGAGCGCCAGCAGTGCCTCTCCGGCTTCAAGACGATCTCGGTGCCGGTGACACACGGCAGCAGCAATCGCGTAGTCGCAGCTGTCTCGGTGACGAGGCCGATGGAGCGCAAGGACGACCAACAGGTTCTCCATGCGCTTTGGGCCACCGCGAGCGACATCAGCCGTCGTCTGCCTGCGGCGACCGGCACCTCACGGGCGGGAGCAACGTCGCAACATTCCAGAGCAGCGGTCTGACCGAGGGGTCTATTCACCGAACCGACGGCGACAGATCGCCCGTACTCAACCTCCGGTCATTGATCTGAGGGTGCGACTTGAGCCGACTTCCTGGATTGGCGGCCTCTACCCTGCGGAGGGCAGAGGCCGCCAATCATCTCCTGCGGGAAGCACCGCAAGGCTTCCTCGCATAGCCGGAGCGTCGGCTTCGACGCTACGAGATCTCGTGCCGACCTCGCCCGTCATGGACTTGCTCAAGCGGCAGGTACCGATCCATGGCAGAGGTATCCTCTAGCCTGATCGGCTCTCGGAGGGCCATGTGCGGTCCGTGTCAGCCGGTGGGAAGCGGGTCGGGCGCCGGGACCCACGCCATACCCTCCAACTCCTGGGTCGAGCAGAGGGGCAACCGATCACCCGGCAGGGAACCGAGGGGCACCGAGGCCACCATCCTTACTCCCTGGCTGTGGACCGTGGCAACACCCCGCGGAAGTCCTGGCGGCTCCGTAACGTCCTCCACTTCGCACTCGGTCACTCGGCCAGGGATCCAGCCATCCGAGCCACAGGCCGGGCACAGCACCCGGTTGGGGAACCATGCTGCGGCACAGCCTGCGCATCGGAGGATGTCGACACCGTGCTGTTCGTCTGTCATCAGTCCACCCTTCGCAGCGACACTGCGTTCGAGCAGGCCCCATAGCGGTAGAGGACCATTCCGTAGCCTGCCACCACGGCCGTGCGCGCGTCCTTCACCTGTCCGTCGCCGCGTCGGTGCAGGAGCTGATTCACGGCCTCAACCAGGAAGTGCATGCCGCCGGCTGCGCCTGCCTGCCCCGCCGAGAGTTGGCCTCCCGAGGTGTTCACCGGCAGCAGAGCGTCCTTGAGCTGGTGGTTAAGAAAGCGCTCCAGATCCGCGTCCACGACGAACCCCAGATCCACGAGCTGCTCGATCACCATCACGGGGTAGTCGTCGTACACGCCGACCAGGTCGACATCTTGAGGGCCAATTCCAGCCGCCTCCCAGAACTCGTCGCGAACCGCGGCAAGTGCCGTCACCAATCCGCTCCCCACCTGGTGATCAGGGTTGTGGCCCGCCTTAATCGCGGTGACCTCGACCCTGGGGCCTTGCGTCCTACCTGGGTCTGCCTGAACGAGGATGGCATCGGCGCCAGAGACGATGGGCACACAGTCGAAGATGCGCAGCGGGGGGCTCACCACGCGGGCGGTGAGGTAGTCCTCAAGGGTCAGCGGGGCACGGTAGGCCGCCCCGGGGTTGGTCGCGGCCCAGCGGCGCTGGGCGAGCGCAACCTGTGCGTAGTCCGCCTCGGACAGGCCCGTGCTTTCCATGTGCCTGCGAGTGAGCATGGCGAACAGCGGGTTCGGCCCCCCGAGCCCGAGCGGAGCCAGATGCTCCTGGGTGACCCGGTTGTAGCTGGCGTTGAGGCTGCGCAGATTCTGCTTGTTCATGCAGTCGCCGGCGACGAGCACGATCACCGAAGCGTCGCCGGCCTCGACCGCACGGACGGCGTGCTGGAGCAAGTTGATCCCACTCGCGCCGCCGAGGGGATCCTGCATCAACCAGTGTGGACTGATTCCGAGCTTCCAGGCCACATCAATGACGTGGTCAGGGTGGATCGTGAAACTGCTGACCCCCAATCCGTCCACGTCATGCAGAGAGAGACCGGCCTCCCGGAGAACGCCGAGCACCGCCTGGGCGAGCAGGCCCTGTGTACCGACCGACACGTCGGGATGCCGCTCGTACGGCGTCTCGTACGCCGCGGTGATCACCGCACGCATTTTCCCTCCTTTCGGTCATCGGCCCAGCTTCGACCGTTCACCGCACGACCATGCCGGACACCTCTACTGCGCCACTGGCTCGCACCAGCGCCGAGAAGGGGCAGCGCCGGTCCGCCGCGTCGAGCTTGCCCTGGAACCAGTCCGCCTCGACCGCTTGGTCGAAGCGTGCCTCCACCGTCAGTGCGCTGTGGGTGATGCGGCGCCCGTCCGGTGTGGGGCCAAGGGTCACCTCGGCGCTCACCTCGATCCGCGCGGGAACGGCCTTTCCCTGGGTCAGCTCACTGTTGAGGGCCATCGCGAAGCAGCCTGCGTGGGCGGCCGCGAGCAGTTCTTCTGGATCGGTGTGCTCCGGCTTCTCAGCGGTGCGGCTGGCGAACGTGTAGACGAGGTCGGTGAAGGCGCCGCTCTCGGCGCTCAACTGGCCGTGCCCGGTGTCGAGCGCTCCCTGCCAGACGGCGTGAGCGGTGCGCTGGATGCTGCTCATGTCTCTCCTCTTTAACGTGGTTTCAGATTGATTCCGGACGCAGGGTCCGGAAGTCGTCCAGAACTGTCTGGTCGGCTCTGGCGAACGGCCCGCGGCGCCCAGGCTGGATATGGTGGGAGCCGAGGTGCGCCCACATCTCCGCGGTTCCCAGAGCCGCGCCGATCGGGTCCAGCACTGCCGCACCATCCAGGTCCGGGAGCAGTTCCGTGCGCCACAGGAGCAGCGCCGGGAGCCCGCCAGCGGGGATGATCACTTCCGCACCGGCCTCGACCAGGCGCATGGCCTCCTCTCGGAACTGCTTCACCACAAGGGCCAGGGATTCTTCTTCTCCCTCAAAGGCCCGAAAATAGGTCTGCGCGGTGGTCTCCATGGCGCGCACCCCGGCAAACCGGGCTTGGATCCCGTACCGCTCGACCTGCTGGCGGTGGTACCACGAGAACCCGGGGTGGATGGTGACCAGGCCGAACGCTTCTCCGAGCATCATGGCCTGGTGCATGGAGGACTCGCCGAGTCCGGCGACCGGGATGTCGAGGGCGCTGCGCAGCTCGTGCAATCCGCCATCCTGAAAGTGGCCGATCACGACCGCGTCGTAACCGCGCTGGGGGGCATCGAGGTTCTGCCGCACGACCTGGTAGCCGCACCGGGCCTCCGACAGGCGGTGAACGGTGTCGTCGGCTGGCGACAGGCCCTCGACCTCCACGGTCGTTCCCGCCTTGGCCAGGCTGGTCAAGTACTCATGAAGGGCGGCGTGGTACTTCGATCCGGGAGTGGTAAAGCTCTGCCACAAGATCTTCACGCCTGCACCGTCCTCTCGGCCACGGCCCCGGTCTCGCGGTCCCAGGCGGCCGTGGTGCCCTGGTCGCGTAGCACCTGCTTGCGGACCTTGCCCTGCGGGGTCAGCGGGAGAGCATCCATCACTCGCACGAAGCGGGGAACGGCGAACGCCGCGAGCCGTTCCCGGCACCAGGCGACGACGTCATGAGCAGCGAGTTCGTGACCGGGCTCCACGACCACGGCCACGGCGACCTCGTCCTCTCCGAGCGAGGAAGGCAAGGCGTACGCCGCGACCTGGCTGACGCCCGGGTGGGATCCGATGGCCTGTTCCACGTCGTGGCTCGAGATGTTCTCGCCACGGCGGCGGATCGAGTCACCCATCCGGTCGACGAAACGAAACCATCCGTCCTCGGATCTGACGACCTGGTCACCGGTGTGCAGCCACAGATTCCGCCGGGCGGCCACCGTCTTTGCGGGCTCCTTGAAGTAGCCGGCGGCGAAGGCGAACGGCTCCGTGGCCCGCAATACCAGTTCGCCGGACTCGCCGTCGGGGACAGGGATGTCGTCCTCATCGACCACCCGTGCTTCGAACCCTGCGCGACAGGGACCGATCCATCCCGGCCGCGTTCCGCCGGGCTCACTGCCGATTACCGCGTTGGTCTCGGTGGAACCGTAGGAGTCGATCAGTTCGATGCCGAAGCGCTCCCGGAACTGCCGCGCGCTTTCGGGGCCGGTGCCGGGGGCGAGGGCACGGGTGACCCGGTGGGTCCTGTCGCTCGGGGTCTCAGGCTTGGCCAGCACCATGTTGACCATGGCGCCTAGCAGATAGGTCACGGTGGCGTCGGCCTCCGTGAGCCGCTCCCCCAGCCTCGACGCGGAGAATTTGGGGCCGACCAGCATGGTCGCACCGTGGTGGAGTGCCTGGAAGAACGTCCCGATCGCGTTGACATGAAATAGCGGCAGACAGGTGTAGAGAACCTCGCTTGCAGACAGACGTAACTGGTCGCCGACGTTGCGCCCCCAAGCGAGGAACTGCGCGTGGGGGCACTCCACGCCCTTCGCCGGTCCGGTGGTGCCCGAGGTGAACAGGATCGCGGCGATATCGCCCGGGCGGCTCGCTGTGGGATCGCAGGCGCCAGCGATGGATCCATCGAGGAGATCGCTGGTACCGAGCCGCTCGGCCAGGCCTTCGCCTCCACTCGAGCCCAGGACGCAGGTCTCCGGCCGGTTTTCTCCCACCGCGTCCTTGAGGACACGGTCGGTTGTCACGTCGACGATCACGAGTCTCGGCTCGCAACGTAGAACCTGGTGTCGCAGCGCCTCGCCCCGCAACGCCGAGTTCACCGGGACGGCGACAGCGCCCAGCCACGCGCAGCCCACGATCAGGTCGAGGATCTCCACTCGGTTGTCCGCCATCACTACCACCCGATCGCCGCGTCCGATGCCGGCCTCGGCCAGCGCAGTTGCGGTCTGTCTGGCGACCGTGCACATTCCGGTGAAGCTGCGCTCGGCGTCGTCGAAGCGCACCAGGGACTTCTCCCCGTGCTCCTCCGCGGCCCGCAGCAGCAACGCCGGGATGCTCCTCGGGTGGAGCCCTCGGGCATCACTCACTGCCATACCTCTCCTGACCTCGTTCTGATTGATCCTGTGTGGACCGCGCCGGGCAGCCAAGGAATCGGTCCGGTGTACGGATCGCCGCACGCTGAAAGGTGGGACAAGCCCCGTCAACCGCGCCGGGGTTCACGTGCTGCTAGCGGCCCTCCGCCACACCTCACGACCGCCAAGGAGGTCGAGGGCGTTGGCCTCGGCCCGGCGGCCACGAGCGTGCCGCCCGGCCGATGACGAGCGCGAGCTCGGCTTCGTAGTTTCACTCGCCGGAAATCGCGGGATCGTAGTTGATGTCGTCCGTCGGGCCGATCACCGTGCCCGGTGCCTTGGTGAAGAACGTCGGATGCTTCGCACCGCTCGTCGAGAGCACCTGGAGAATCGGCTCGAGCTCGTGCTGGGGAATATTGATGACGAAGGGGAACCGGGTGTCCTCGGTGAGCTCACCGGTCCAGACGCTAAGGGTCCGCTGGTTGGTAGCCCGGGCGGGTTCGCCGATCTCTTCGATGCGCAGTGACTGTGCCAGGACATCGTCCACGACGCCGTACCGGTCCAGAACCTCCAGGGTCCTGGTGATGATCGTGCCCGCTTTGGTGTCGATCGACAGGCGCCGGTCTTCCTCGAACACCAACGCCGAGACACCGTAATGCTGCAGGCCGAGAGCGGGGATGAGCCCAATCGGACCCGCACCAACGATCACCACCGGCAGGATGCACGCAGTCACTGGGTGGGTCCTTTGTCGAAATGGCTCCCCGAGAACGCGCGTTCGCGAATGAGCACTGAGCCGGTCATGGTCGCGACGTCCGACAGCAAGAACAGCAGCGGGCCAACGACGTCCTCCGGCGTGCCGATGCCTGTGGTGCGCAGCCAGTGCTCACGCTCACCGCAGCACCAACTGCTGCCACGACCACGCTGCCGCAAGCATCGAAGCTCGCCCTCACGCGCCCACCTCCTGAGTTGGCGCGGGGAAGGTCAGTTCCACGCCCAGCTCGGTGGAGAGCCGTTCCAGGTCCGCCAGGGTTGACCTTTGAACCCTGAGCCCGGACTTGGCCGCCTCTGCCGCCCGCTCCTCCTCGATTTGGCCGGGAAGGTAGATCCGCTCGACCCCTGGAGCACTTGCGGAGCCGGTCACCTGGCGGCACAGTTCCTCTACCCGCTCACCGAACTCGGCGTCGTCGGAGAAGGCGCGGACGTCGAGCGCGAGGAAGAACTGGGCCGAGTCGTTCGGTCGGGACAAATCGGCGTACAGCCCTTGCACTTTCTTGCCGAAAGCCCCTCCTGACAGCACGCCGGTGAGTACGTCGACGACCAACGCCAGCCCGAACCCTTTCGGTCCCGCCATCGGCAGCAGCAGCCCCTCCAGGGCCTGCGCAGCATCGGTCGTGGGCCGGCCGAGAACGTCAGTGGCCCAAGAATCGGGAATCGGCTGTCCGCTCGCAGCGGCGAGCCTAATCTTGCCGAGCGCTGCGGCCGACAGCGCCATGTCCAGGATCAACGGCTCGCCCTCGGACCGAGGGACGGCGAAGGCGATCGGGTTGTTCCCCACCACGGCCTCGGCACCACCCCACGCGGGCATGAGCGGCCGGGTGTTAGCGGCGGCCAGCCCGATGCAATCCTTGTCTGCGGCCTGTGCCGCGTAGCGGAACGCGCTCCCAAAGTGGAAGGCCCGACGCACCGCAACGGCGCCTACCCCGTACTCCTGGGCCTTGGCAATGGCCAGCCCCATCGCCTGGTCTCCGGTCAGTTGACCGAGGGCATGCTGACCGTCAAGCACGGCAACGGCACCCAGGTCGACCACAGCCTCCGCTTCGGTGGCCAGGCTGACCGACCCGGCGCGAAGCCGACCGACGTACATCGGCAGCAGCATCACACCGTGCGACGGCACCCCACGCAGGTCGGCATCGACGAGTGACGCGGCAACGGTCCGGGCAGCGGACTCCGGGACACCCGTCGCCTCGATCAGCCGGGCCGCCGACTCGCGCAACCACCTCGGGTCCAACTCCACAACGCCAGTGGACTTCGACACTCGTCTTCCTCTCCCTCGGTCGCTGTACTCGCAACCTAGGAGAGGCCCAGAACGCCACCAAGCGAACGGATCACCTGGCGGACCGCAGTGCTGAAACGGTGCGGAATCGACGTGATACAAGCACCCGGACTGCTACCTGGCTTCGACAGATGCCCCAAGGTATCTCCGCACCTGGTCCACAGAGCGAACCGCGATCTTCCCGACCAGCTCAAGTGCTGGGACGTTCTCGCGCAAACACCAACGACGTCGCTTCGACCAGGGCCGACGAGTTCTCCGCCCGCTAACCACGCCGGACGGCAGGCATGGGCACATGGTGGCCTGCTCGTGTACCGAGGAGTGCAGATGACTGAACGTGTAGATCCATACGCCCAGAGCCACGCCCTACCACCAGACGCTCCGCCGGATCACCTCAGGAAGGGGACCCTCAAAACGGTCCACGTCGTCGGTCTGGTGATCGCAGCCGCCGCCCCGCTCTCGGTCGTAACGGCTCTCGTACCGCTGGCGATCCTGCTCGGCAACGGGGTGGGAACCCCCGGAGCGGTCTTCCTAGTCGCGATCGTGCTGGCACTCTTCTCGATCGGCTTCGTCCGGGTCGTGCCCCACATCCAGAACGCAGGTGCCTTCTACGCCTACATCTCCCAGTCGCTCGGGAAACCGGTCGGCCTGGCCTCCGCGTACGTCCTGGTGCTGGCATATCTGGCGCTGGGGGGCTCGGTCGCCGCAGGTTTCGGCTACTTCGGGGCCGATCTGATCGAGCGGCTCATCGGGATCGACGTCCACTGGCTCGTAATCTCGATCCTCGGTGCCTTCCTGGCATCTGTCCTCGCCGTCCTCGGTATCGATCTCTCGGCGCGCGTCGTGGTGGTCATCCTGCTCCTCGAGGGGCTAATCGTCGCCGTCGTCAACATCGCGATCGTCGTCCAAGCCGGGCTGGGCGCGTTCTCCCTGGATGCGATCAGTCCCAGTCATGTATTCAGCGGCTCCCCCGGCGTCGCCGTGGTCTACGTCTTCACGTTCTTCCTGGGCTTCGAGGCGACTGCCATCTACTCCGAGGAGACCGCGAACCCGCGCCGGACCGTTCCACGAGCCACCTACTACGTGATCGCCATCATTGCCCTCTTCGACGGGCTGACCGCCTGGTGCCTCATCGCGGGCGCCGGATTCGACAAGGCGGTCGGTCTTGTGGCACAGGAGCCGGGCGCCTTCATGTTCACGCTCACCGAGCAGTACGTCGGCTCTGCCTGGGCCGACCTCGTCAGCATCATGGTCGTGGTCAGCATCTTCGCCGGGATCCTCGCGTTCCAGAACGCAGCAGCCCGCTACTTCTTCGCCTTGGCCAGGGACGGAGTACTGCCGCGGGTTCTGACGACGACATACCGGCGAACCGGCACTCCGGCCGCCGGCCTGGTCCTCACCGGCCTGATCTTCGGGTTCACCTGCGTGGCCTACGGCGCCGCCGGACTCGATCCGCTGCTGGACCTGTCGACGTCGCTCATCGGCCTGGGGGCGCTGGGGCTGCTCGCGATGCTGACCTTGACATCGCTGTCAGTGGCGATCTTCTTCTACCGTCAAGGACAAATCACCGTCGCTCACGTGGGAATTCCCGTGCTGGCCGCCCTGCTGCTGGGGGCCTGCACAGCGGCCGTGCTTCATAACTACTCGGCACTGAGCGGCTCCAATTCCTGGGTGATCAACGGTATGCCTCTGATCTTCCTGCCGGTCGCGTTGGTCGGTGTTGGAGTCGCGCTCTGGCTGCGCGGCCGGGACCGGCAGCGCTATGACGTAATGGGATCCTCACGCGTGTGACGCCACCATCATCTCGCCCATGACGGGCCGGTTGCCCCATATTTTTGGGCCACCGGTCCGTCATCGCATCCGCGGGTACGGCGCGGGTCGCTCACGGCCTTCGGGGGGCGTAGTCGTCCGGTGGCGTGCCGCCGACCATCCGGGTCAGCTCAGCGCTGAAGTCGAGGGTCGATACGACGACCTCCTGGTAACGCTCAGGAGCACAGCCCGGACCGAAGCCGCCCACCACGACCTCGAGTTCGGCCGTGCCATGCCGGTCGAAAACGGGAGCTTGGATCATACTGACGTGCCGCTCAGGGAACTCGCTGCGGCTGAGCATCCGGTAGTCGTGTGCGACCTGTGCCCACAGCTCCGCGACCTCGTCCGGCCCGACCTCCGGCGACCCCATGACGGCGTCGAACCCGGCGCTCATCGTGTCCCCAAACGACAGGGCGTAGCCGTATTCACGCACCCAGTCGATCGTCTCACGCATGAACTCGTCGTCCACGTTGCCCAGCAGCCGACGGGCCCGGCGCATCCAGCGACCGCGGGTCTGCTCATCCGACCAAGCCGCGAAACCCGGAGCCATCGGCGCGGCAAACGGGAAGGTCATGCCTACAAGCTGCGCGCGAGCGTTCGCCGCCGTCAAGACCACCACCGAGTCTCCCGCGACCGTGGCCAGCAGGCACTCAACGCCCATTCGGTCCGCGAACGCCGCCACCGCATCGGTCACCTCCGAGGCGAGCCGGAGACGGCCACCGAGTTGGCGGGCGTCAAAGTCCAGCCGCAACGAGGGGAAGGAACCATAGCCGCCCTTGAGAAAGAGCAACGGGAGTGCTCCGGACCCGTCGCCGATGCCCAGATCATGAACCCGTCCGAGGACGAACTCGCGGTCTCCCACCGACAGCACGTCGTGCACCGTCGTATCGAACCAGGCGACGGCATCCCGCAGGCGCGGCATGCCGTGCTCATCGTAGTTCCAGCAGTCCTCGGCGAAGCATTCGTCGGTCGAGCCGGAGACGAAACTCTGGCAGAGCTCCTCATGTCCCGCCCCGAGCACCGAGACCCGGAACCGGCCGCTGCGCCGGATCTGCTGGAGCGTCTGCGACGAGGACGTCGCCAGGAACCCGACCAGTGGCGGGTCCTCGGACACCGAGGTGAAAGTACCGACCACTATGCCCGTCGGTGCTCCCAGGCCATCGACCGTCGTGATCAGCGTGACGCCCGTGGGGTACTGACCGACACAGGTCCGCCACCACGACTTTGCCAGCTCCGCGGCCGGCAGGCTCGTGACCATCTATATTCCCTCCTGTGCGGTGAGGAGTATCGCCACCCAACCCGGAGCGGGTCGCAGCGACCGGGGCGACGCTATCGTGTCCCCGGAGCCCTGCAAGGACTACACGATGGCAGGGGTGGTTTGAGTGACCGCCAGCCCTCCCCCGGCAAGACTCCGCAGCCCATCCATCTCGGACCTGTAGCCACCCGCGGACGGGAGACGGCGTCGATGTCGGCCAACTCCAAGGCCCGGCCGCTGAGCAATTCGTTGTGAGCCGAGCGATCATGCAACATGATTGGGATGTCAGGGAACGCCGCGTCGAGAAATGCTTAGTATGCCTTCGATGGAGCCATGCGAGTGACGTCGGCCGATAAGCCATTCGTTCCCATCTGCGCCCAACGGCCTGGGACCGTCCCAAGCCGAGGGGGCTGCCATAATCGCGTCCTCGTCCGCTCGCGGCAGGCAGGCGACTTCGGCCCTGATCAGGCCGCCGATCAGCTGCGTGTGGGCGCGGTAAATACCGGGCATCACCATTCGGCCATCGAGTTCAACGACCTCGTCGACAGCCTGGATCCGCTGAATGAAAGTCGGCGGTCTCCGACGCCGGTGATGACGCCATCCTCGACGAGAGGTGGAAGGCCCACTCCCGTGCGGGGGCGCAGGTGTAGACCGTGCCGTTGAATACGCGACCGTGGTCATCGGGTTTCTCCCGTCTGCAAACGGCCTTCCTCAGAGACGGTCGACGAAGAATTGGCGCAGCGGCGCCAGCACACTGATGCGGATGGTGGTGCCCTTGGGGAAGGATGCCGAGTCGCCCACGCCGAGCGAGTAGGTCGCCCCGTCCACCACGGCGATCTCGAGCATGCCGTCGAGAACTAGCACGGTGCGGTCGACCGGCAGCGTCACCTCGACCTGGGCAGGTGCCTCGGCGGGGGTCACAGCCCAGACGCCGGCATTGAGCGCCTCGTCCTGCCGCAGGTATCCCATCGCCCCGGCTCTGTACGGAGTCCAGGTCTCGTCGTCTGCGGCACGGTAGTAGGTGGGCACGGGTCGATCCTCCAAGTGGTGTGGTGAGACTCAGTGATTCCCGTCACTGGCTCGGCAGCTGTCCGGGTCGTTGCGCCAACTCCGGCCCGTGCAACGGTCCCGGTGAGCCGATCAGTGGCAGGCCGCATCGCCCGTGCCGCAGTGCTTCGGCTTGTTGGCAGGCACATCGAGGGCGGGGTTCTGGTCGAAGAAGTTGGTGGGGACGAGCATGAAGCTGGCGACCTCCGTGGGCATGACGGGCCAGTCTTCCGAGCGCGGGATGTGCGTGACGCCGAGGGTGTGCCAAAGCACGACGTCAGTGTGCTCCACCCCACGGTTCGCTTTCGTCCAGGTCGACAGCCCGGCACCCGATCGGTCCTGGTTGGGATGGTCACCACCGGAGTGCATCTCCGCAGGCGAGTACGGCGTCACCCACAGGTTGCGTGTGGCGAAGCCGGCGCGTTGGGCGATCAGAGAAGGAGCCTGGGCGATCAGGGTGTCCGACGCCCAGCCCGGCAGAAGCTTGTAGCCGACGGGAACGCCCCACCGGTTGGTCTTTCCGGGGTTGACGACCGACCAGCTTCGAGCGGTCTGCGGGTTGGTGAGCCAGTCACCGTCGTTCTCTCGGGCAATCAGGGTCCTGGTGAGCCCCATGGCATTGCCGTGCGGGTTCTCCGGTCCGACCGGGATCGCGTCGACGTCGTTCTGGTAGACGCTGTTCTCCCAGCCGTCGACCTCCATGTCGAGCCGGAACGAGAACAGGTGCTGGTGGTAGGTCGCGACCAGATTCTCCGCAATACGAGTGCCGTGCGGGGTGACTTCGTCGGCCTCAACCGCACGCGTCTGAACGATACCGAGGAGCTTGACGTCGACTTCAAGGTGTCCGTCCTGGAACAGGTTCCAGTAGAAGCCGTAGTGGTAGTTCCCTACGGTCGCGATGAAGCTGACGACGAGCTTGCGCGAGCGACGGACGTCGACCTTACCTGTAACCCAATCTGTGTGCTTCCACAGGATGCCGGCGTCCTCCTCGTGAATGCACACCGCGTTCTTGATGACGGTCGGCTCGCCGAAGTCATCGGCCATCACGGCGTCGAGATAGACGATTTCCCCGAGGCAGTCGCACCCGAGGGTCAGCGAGTTGGCCATCTTTCCCAGCCCGTACTCGCCAGCATCGAAGGCGCTGCGCCAGTAGTGCTCGTCGTGCGGGTCGCCGTAGGGCACGACCATCTCGGCAAGCGAACCGCGGTGCATGATCGAGCGGTACCCGCTGGCGTCCTTGTACTCGACGCCATGCAGCACCAGTCCATCAATCGGGTGCATGTTGACCCGGAGCCTCCATTTTTGCCAGGTCAGCTCCGGACCGTCGATGTGGAAGCCGACACCCTCCGGCTGAAGGATCTCGAGAGGCGCAATGTCAGTGCGCATCGGCTGGTGGTGCTCGGGCGTGTAGTTTGAGCAGCTCTCGTTCATCGGACGCACGCCATAGTCGTGGACCGCTACGACGGTGCGATGCACCATGTTGACCACGCCGACGACGCCCTCGATCGGGTGCGCGTAGCCGTTGTCATCCGGGCCGTGGCGCAGATAGGAGATCGCGGCCCACAGGCGCTTGCCATCGATGCCAAGCTCGGCGCGGTTGGCAACGCCCCAGGGGTCGCACTGGACCTGCGTCAGTTCGGTGACGCCACGCTTGGCAAGGGCCTCGACGAAGCGCGGGTCGGCCTTGAGTGTCTCAGTGAGGATCTCGATCTCTTCCGCGAGCATCGGCGCGGCACCGTTCTCGATCACTAGCGAGGAGACCACCTTTCCCCTGGCGAGGTCGACGAGGACGTCGTAACTGTGGCCCACGGTTCGGTCGACGACCAGCGCGCGGGCCCGCCGCGGCACTTGGACCCCGGCCCGGAGCAGGGCCTTGTCCGGCTCGTCGGTGAACACGGCGCCGAAGCCAGGGCGTGGGCCACCGATCCCTTCTGCGCGCACGAGACGCGTGACCGTGCGGATCTCCTCTGCGGTGAGGGCGTCGAAGAGCGAGCTGTGCATGGGAATGGCTCCTTACTCGGGTAAGCCCCGATCCGGCTACGACACCATGCCCGGCGGGCTGAGTTCACCGTCTCGGCTGAGTGGGGCAGGGCGGTCACCCCAGGTTGATGAAGACCGACTGGGGCTCGGTGTACTCGTCGAGGGAGTAGGAGCCGAGCTCGCGGCCCCAGCCGCTCAACCCGAAACCGCCCCACGGGGCGCCCGGGTCGATCAGCGGGATCTGGTTGACGAAGACGGTTCCTGCCTCGATGCGCTGTGGCAGGGAATGGGCCGCGACCAGGTCCTTGGTCCACAGCACGGCGGCCAGGCCGTAGTCGGTCCCGTTGGCCCGGGTGATGGCCTCGTCCAGGTCGTCGAACGGCATGATGGACAGAACCGGGCCGAAGATCTCCTCCCGGGCGATCGTCATCTCGTCGGTCACCTCGGTGAAAACGGTGGGGCGGTAGAAGTAGCCGCTCGCCAGGTTCCCTCCGACACGCTCACCACCGGTCACTAGCTGCGCGCCCTCCTCAATGCCACTGCGGACGTAGCCCGCGACGCGCTCAAGATGCTCGGTGGAGACGAGAGGGCCAACCACGCTCTCTGGGTCCTGGCCAGGCCCGATGCGCAGGGCGTCGGCTGCTGCGCCCAGCTTGCTGACGAACTCGTCGACCCGAGACCGGTGCACGAAGAACCGGGTATAGGCACCGCATGCCTGGCCTGTGTTGAACAAGCCACCCTGGAGGTTGCCCTGCACCGCGGCGTCGATGTCAGCGTCGTCGCAGACGATGCTCGGCGCCTTGCCGCCGAGTTCCAGCCCGACCCGCTTAAGATCGTCGGCCGACACCCGCACGATCTCCTGACCGACGGCCGTCGAGCCGGTGAAGGAGATCTTGTCGACACCGCGGTGGGCCACCAACGCCTTACCTACGTCCGGACCACCGGTGAGCAGGTTTACCACCCCGGACGGAACACCGGCCGCACGGCAGATTTGGGCGAGGCGCACCGTGGAGAGCGGAGTCTGCTCGGCAGGCTTGAGGATCGCGGTGTTGCCCGTGGCAAGTGCCGGTGCCAGCTTCCAGGCAACGATCGGAAGCGGAAAGTTCCAGGGCGTGATCAGGCCGCAGACCCCTAGCGGCACACGGCGCTGATAGGTGAACTGGTCGGGGATCGATACGGGCGACACCTTGCCCTCGATCTTGGTGGCATAGCCGGCGTAGTAGCGAAAGACCTGGGCGGCGAGCGGCACCGAAATGTTACTGCTGACGAAGGTCGGCTGCCCCTGGTCCAGGGTCTCCAGGGCGGCCAGTTCCCGGGCGTTTTCTTCAATGAGGTCCCCGATCCGCCACAGCAACCGACCGCGCGCGTCCGGCGTCATCGAGCGCCACTCGCTAGCCTCGAACGCAGTCCTCGCCGCCACTACCGCCGCGTCGACGTCGGATGAGGTCGCCTCAGCGAAAGTCGCGATCTCCTCGCCGTTCGCGGGGTTGACGGTTCCTCCAGTCGACCCGGTGGAGGAGTCGACCCACTCGTCGCCGATGAGGAGTTGGGCGGTCTGCATCGGGAAGCCTCCTAGGAACGCGCGTCGGAACTAACGCTGCCAGTCGGGTGGCACGGTGGCACGACGACGGTCCGGTCACCGAACCGCCAGTCAGACCATCCGGGTTGAGGCTCCAGCAGCCGATTCCTGGGCGCAGCTCAGAGCACCCGGGCACGTCCTGGAGAAGGCCGCCGACCCCTCGCCCGAACCCACTTCAGCAGTTCGAGGCCCACCACCAGCACTCGCGAGTCCGCTCTGCGGACCCGGAGGCAGCGTCAGAAGGTGGTGCGTAGCAACGTGGCGAGGGAACACGGGTCCACATGCTGAAAGGAAGCACCGATGCGCGCTGCGCGGATCCACGGCTGGGGCACTCCCCCGGTGGTCGAAGAGGTCCCAGACCCCGTACGACGGGCAGGAGAGACGCTGGTCAGGATTGAGGCCGCGACGGTCAGCCACCTGGACGTCACCGTCGCCACGGGCGAGTTCACCCTCAAACCCCCTCTGCCGTACGTCCCTGGGGTCGAGGGAAGCGGGATCGTCCTGGAGTCCGACACTCTTAAGCCCGGCACCCAGGTGATCTTCCGCGACCGAGCGCACGGGCTGACCGGCGACGGCTCTTGGCGCGAGTTCGCATCAGTCCGCGATGGGGCTCTGGTGTCGCTGGGCTTTCGACTTGAGGCAGCGATCGCGGCGACGTTCTTCGTCCCCGTGACCACCGCGTACGTCGCACTGCATGACGTCGGCCGTATCGAGGCCGGCCAGACCGTGATGGTCAGCGGCGCGACAGGGGCGGTCGGCTCAGTCGCCGTCCAACTCGCGCAGGCGGCCGGTGCAGAGGTGATCGCCCTGGTGTCCCGAGCCTCACGGCTGGATCAGCTCCCCATGGGGGTCACTGGTGTGGCGCTGGACGACGCAGCGGCAAGGGCACGACTGGCCACGGAACGTCCTGCTCACCTGATGATCGACACGGTCGGGGGAGCGGGCCTCGGTGACCGCATCAGGTGGATGCGCTCTGGAGGAAAGGTCGCCTGTCTGGGATACACCGCGGGGACCGCCTTTAGCATCGACCTGCCTTCGTGGTTTTACACCGACGTTGCGATCCTGCCGGTGAACTTGCTCAGCCGTGAACAACGCGCTCAGGAGGTCGCGCGGAAGCTTCTTCCCGACATCGCAGCCGGGGCCATCTCGGTACCGGTGGAGGAGTATGCCCTGACCGAGATCGCCGACGTGCTGGAAAAGCTCGGCAGCAGGGGCGTCAACGGCCGGGCCGTCGTCCTCATGTGAGCGAATCCAGCATCACCACGCAAGGTCCGCTCAACGATCCATCACCTTTGGGACCAGCGCATGCATGGTTCGACAATGTGGCCAGAGCGCGTCGCCCCTGTTCGGAATCCTCTCTGAGGCCCAGGTAAACCATGGCACGTCTCGCGGGGGCTCCTGAACTTCTCAAGAACTCACCTTCGTCCGAGGAGATGGGGTTCGACTTCATTGGCGTCTCCGAGCAGCACTTCATGTCGGGGCAGTGGCCAATCTCAGCATCCGGACTTGAGAGGGCACGAGTTGCCGAACGCACCAGCCCATCAAGCTGCGCCAAATGGCCGTGCTCCTCCGGACTCAACCATCCCATCCGAGTGGCTGAGCGAGTGGCCACCCTCGACCTGTCCTCCCCCAGTCGCGTCGAGATGTGCCCCGCGCTCCCACCGTTCCGTAGGCCTCTACCAGCACAGAGACCCACTTCGCCGCCAGCAAACTAGGCCTCGGCTGCAGTTCGGGCCCCGCCTACCTCGGCTGGGACTTCCCGTATTGGGTGCTCGACGAGTACCGCAAAGGTCTGGCAGAAGCCAAGCCCATCGGAGGCCTGTATGAAATCAACCCCAACTTCACCACCTTCACATTCCCGGCGTACTACGCCGAGAAGGCACTCAAGGAGGCCCGTACCAACATGCTAGGGCTGATGCATGACGTCGAGAAGCTGGAGAACGGCCTAGCCGGGACCGATGCGCCCAGATATCAGTACTGGGCGCAGCTGCGCAACACCCTCCACGAGCGCGGTGACGACCTTCCCTACCGCAACGACAGCAACCCGCCGCTGATGGCGGGCGACCCCGAGTTCAATGCAGGCGCTGGGGCGATCCTCGAGTATTCTTTCGTCCGGATGTGGACCCGGGGCGTCGGGGAGTTCGAGCTCTGATGATCATCTGGGCGCGGCCTCATGAGTTCGGCGTAACCGACCCGGACGACTTTACAAGGTTCCACGTCGAGTGCGGCGGACTTACCTCGCAGGAGTTTGCCGCCCTGCTGAAGGCCAGCCATGATGTCGAGCCGCACGAAGACCAACGACATGTATGGGTTAGCGTCGCTTTCTTGCACGTCCAACTTGGTATCGCCGACAACACAGTCCGTCGTGACGGTCTCCAGCGGATGCTCGCATTCGCCGCAAAGAATGGCTGGCTCAACCCCTCGGGCACTCACATTGCTGCGCACATCAAGGGTCTGTGAGACGCGCATCGCCTCGGGGAACAAAGGTGCCACCGATGCTGGATGAGAACCTCCCCGTGGTCACGGCCGCGCAGGCTCACTCTTTTCGATCGGCGAGCAGGGCCCGCAGGACGAAGGGCATGATGCCGCCGTGGCGGTAGTAGTCGGCCTCGCGGGGGGTGTCGAGGCGGGCGGTGACGTTGAAGGTCCGGTCGTCGGCGGTGACGGTGACGGTGTTGGGGATCAGTCCTTCGTTGAGGGGTTCCAGGCCGTGGATCGTGTAGGCCTCCTGGCCGTGGAGGCCCAGCGTGTCGGCTGTTTGGCCGTCGCGGAACTGGAGGGGGAGGATGCCCATGCCGATGAGGTTGGAGCGGTGGATGCGTTCGAAGGAGGCGGCGATGACCGCGCGGACGCCGAGGAGTGCGGGGCCTTTGGCGGCCCAGTCGCGGGAGGAGCCGGCGCCGTATCCGTGGCCGGCCAGGATGATCGCCGGTACGGCGGCCGCACGGTATCCGGCCGCGGTGTCGTAGATCGACGTGATCGCGTCCTCGTTGAGGAGGTCCAGTGTCCAGGGGCCTTCGGTGCCCGGGACGAGCTGGTTGCGGAGCCGGGGATTGGCGAACGCGCCGCGCATCATGATGGTGTGGTTGCCGCGGCGGGAGGCGTAGGTGTTGAGTTCGCCCGGTGGTACGCCGAGGTCTCTGAGGTGCTTTCCGGCGATGCTGGCGGGGGTGATGGCGCCGGCGGGTGAGACTGGCCGCCCTCCTGCTCGCGGCCGGCGCCGGGCTCGGCGTCGGCCAGCCCATCACCATGTCCTGGCTCGCCGAATCCGCACCCGCCGGGCTTCGCGGCCGCGCCATGTCACTGCGCCTTGTCGGCAACCGCACCGGCCAGATCATCCTGCCCAGCGGAGCGGGCCTGCTGGCCGCCGGCCTGGGAGCCGGCGGCGTCCTGTGCGCCGCCGCGATCGGCCTGGGCTGCGCCGGCCTGGCCGCTCGCCACCTCCCCCACGGCCCTTCCCCGACCAGTTGAAGGAGAAGCACCATGCACACCACCACCGCCGACCTCTACGACGAGCACGGCGACGCGCTCCAGTCCTGCGCACTGCAATTCCACCAGTACGGCGCCCGCCACGCCTTTCAAGGCGAGATCACGACCGTTCGCTGCCACGAGGACAACGTCCTACTCAAAGCCGCACTCGACGAAACGGGCGAGAACCGCGTCCTGGTCGTCGATGGAGGCGGCTCCCTGCGCGCCGCCCTCATGGGAGACATGATCGCCAAGCTCGCCGCGGACCATCACTGGTCCGGCATCATCATCAACGGAGCCGTCCGCGACACCGCCGTACTCCGAACCATCGACCTCGGCATCAAGGCCCTCGGCTCCAACCCGCGCAAGAGCAGCAAGAACGGAACCGGGCAACGCGACGTACCCCTCACCTTCGGCGACGTCACCTTCCGCCCCGGATCCGAACTGTTCAGCGATGACGACGGCATCCTCATCGCCTGACAACGCGGTCCCCAACCTCCCTGCACCCCGCCGTGCTCCTGGCCCCCCAGCCGAGTAGCTCAAGGCCCGCAAATATCGGGCTCGGCGCTGCGATCAACGAAGCAACCCCCTGCCTGGGCGAGAAGTTCAGAATCAGACATTCAACACAGGAATGAACGCCACGGTCGGGTCAACGTGGCGGGCGGCGATCTCGACCACGTGCGCGGCCACCCATCGAATCCGGCGCGGCCGGTTCCAAGACCTCTCCGACGGGCCCAGTGGACGTCGAGGACCCGACAGTGGTGTGACCAAACTGGACCAGCGCCTTTGGGTGCACCGAAGAACCAAGCGGCCCGTGCACCAGGCGAACGGAGACACCCGACAAAATCCCAGCACGCCGCGTGTCGCGTCCCCAGAACCCGTGCGCCTTTCGCCTGCCCGCGGTGGCGTGGAGAGTTCGCCCTCAGCGGGGATCCGTTGGTCGCATATCTATCCGAGCCGTGGACCACTGCTCGTATCTCCTTGGGGCATTGGACGATTAATCAACTCTCGGCCGACCGCCCTACGGAGGCCGTGATCAGCAACCTGCGTCAGTGCCGCGTCTCCTGTGAAGGCCCCAGCTTCCTGTTCTGGAAACTGGGGCCGGAGCAGGGCGTATCGGGCTCATGGACCGGAACGGCCCGAGTCGGATCGTCCCGGTTCATGAACGTTCCATGGGTGTCGATCTCAGCTGTGGCGCGCCTATCAGCACATGGGTGGTAGCCGCATACAGGTCAACGGTGTTGCCTCGGACGTCGTCCCCCACAGTCAAGGGCTCGGCGTCCCTGTCCCCGCCGTCGATTGCGCGCGTCGGTGCCGGGTTGCCCGACCGTCGAAGCGGGCCTTGGCGGGTTGACCGTGGCCGCCCAGGACGATAGCGGCAGCGTCTTCAGCAGACTGGTGGGCCAGTTGTGGGAGCAGGCTGGTGTAGATGTCGGCGGCGATGGTGATCGAGGACAGCCGCAGCGTCTCCTGGACGACTTTCATGTCGTACCCGGCGGCCAGCAGGAACGTGGCAGCGCCGTGCCGGAGATCGTGCAGGCGGATCGGTGGCAGGCCAGCTTCCATCGAGAGTTGTTCGAACTGTTCGGTGACCTGGTTGGGCGTCACCGGCTCCCCGGTCGGGGTGGTGAACACGTAGCCGGTCTCCACCCATGCCGTCCCGGCTTCCAGGCGTTCGGCGTTCTGGCGGGCCTTGTGGGCACGCAGCACTTTGATGGTGGTGCTGTCGAGACTGACGGTTCCTTCGCCGGCGTCGGTTTTGGGTTTGCCTTCGAAGGTGTCGGCACCGATCTGGGTGATCTGCCACCGAATCGTCGCGGTGGCGTTATCCAGGTCCACGTCGGGCCAGCGCAGGCCGCAGGATTCACCGCGGCGCAGGCCACGGAAAGCGATCAGGTGGTACTGCGCATACAGCCGATGCCCGCGGGCCCGATCAAGGAACCGGTTGGTCAAGATTGGTGTCCACACCATCACTTTGGAGGGGCGTGGGGCGCCGATGTAGGCGTCCAACCGGTTGATCCGCTCCCCGATCCGCTTGTGCGGTTCGAGCCGGGACTGGTGTTTGCGGCGCGCGTTCATCGTCGCGGTGTGGACGGCGAAGTCCCGCTCCCACTCAGCGATGCGCTCGCTGGTCCACACCAGCGCCTTGGGTGCCTTCCCGGACGGGAGTTCGACCAGGGCGGCCACGTTCACGTCGATGAGGCGTTCCCGGACGGCCTTGCTCAGCGCCGACCGCAGCGTCGCCCGGATCCGCTGCTTGGTGGCCGGGCCGACCACGCGGCGCCCTTTGACCTTGGCGCGCAGTTTGGGATCGCCGGTTTGGCGGGCGCGGGTGATGGTGTCGTTGAGTTCGTCGATGGCGTCGAAGATGCGGTCGACGTCGCGGACGCGGAGCCGGTCCAGCCGGATACGGCCCAGGTGGGGTCGCAGGTAGAGGTGGATGTGGTTGGCGTAGCTGCGGCGGGTGCCCTCGCGCAGGTTCTTGCGGCCGGCCAGCCAGGACTCCAGGTACTCCCCCACCGTCACCGACCGCGCCAGATCCTGCCCGGTCCGGACCTTCCGGCGCACCTCCTCAGGTGCCGGGAGCGTCTTGGTGTCGCGGACGGTGGCGGTGATCAGGTCGGCGATCTGGACGCGTGCGGTCTCGTCGTCACCGGCGATGCCCAGCAGTTCGATGGCCTGGTTGAGTTCGGCCTCGGCGGTGTCCTGGGCGGTGAATCCGCCGCGGCGCAGCGGCGCGCGCCGGTTACCGGCGGCGGTGAGTGGCAGCTCCAATTGGTATTTCCACGTTCCGTGGTGTTTGCTCCAGCGGCCATCGGCGCGGCGGAGTTTGGGGCAATGCTTGCCCAGCTGCTTGCCGTCCTGGTTGCGGCAGCCGCAGGTCTTGTAGGTGCTTCCTCTGGCCATTCAGTGTTCTCCCTGGTGTGGTGCGGGCTGCCCGTCCGATCGTCGGCCGATGGAGTGCTCGAGGCCGAGGCTGGTGAGCAGGTCGGCGGTGCGCACCCGGTAGCTGCGCCCGACCTGCATTACCGGGCACGGGAACCGGCCGGTGCGGGCCAGTTGGTAGGCGGTGGTGCGGCCGATGCCGAACGCGCGTCCAGCGGTGACCAGATCGACCGTGACGGGCAGCGAACGGATTTCCGCCGGTGACATCCCGGGCTTCACCGCGCACCCCCGCCGCGACCGGCCCGCTCGGCACAGCACGCCCGGTAGCGGTGCGTGTGCCGTGGCCGGGTGGTGCCGGGTGTGGGGGTGGCATGGGTGTCCTCCAGCGGATCGTGATCGTTCCGGCGGTCGTGGCCGTCGGTCGCAGTCCGCTGGCACGGGTGTGGACGTGGACGGCCGGTTCCGCCGGTGCGCCGGTAGGTACGCTCGCCTCGCCCCCGCACGTCAAGCCCGACCCCAGCGGCGTCGGCCAGGGGACGAGTGACGGTGACGGGTGGACCGATGAGCTGGGGGTGTCCCGGAATCGAGGTCAGGTGCCAACTCTGTCCGCAGGGGTAGGCGCGCAGCCGCGTTCCGGGTGCCGCGATGCGGGCGGCGTGGCGCGCTTGGCGTCGGGTCAGGTAGCGGGCCCTGCCGCAGCGTCCGCAGGTCCCCAGCTGCAGCCGCCCCAGCACCTCCTCCATCCGGTTCCGGCCGTTCTGGCTGGTCCGACTGGTCGGGCTGGTGCGGCGCTGGTTCCTGGGGTCGCTCATCGCGGGCTCCTCGCTTGCTTGTCGGGTCTTCTTCGTTCAGGTCGGTGGCGGGCTGGAACAGCAGGAGGTCTTCGTGGGCTGTGGTGCAGGCGGGGATGCCTTTGTCGCGGGCGCGGCCGGTTTCGAGCATCTGGAAGAACGAGGCGCGGGTGACCAGGCCGCCGTCGCGGAGCCCGGCCAGCAACGCGACGCGGCGGCCGACCAGGAGCAGCCCGTGCTGGTGTGCGGTGTCGATGACGCGGCCGGGTAGATCGATCAGCTCACCGCGGACGCGGATCGGGCGGACGGTGACGGCGATGACACCGCCTGGTCGCAACAGTGCGCTGGCGGCGGCCAGGATTTCCCCGAAGGCGTCCATGAGTTCGGGCATGCGGCGGTGCGCCAGGTTGCCGCGGTCGGTGGAGTAGCGGTGGTTCCATTTGGTGACTGGGCTGCCGTCTCCTTCGCGGGTTCCGGAGCGGACGTGGCCGTGGGTGTGGGACCCGTACGGCGGTGAGGTCAGGGCCAGCGCCGCCCTGCCACGCAGTCGCGCGTGGGCGGTGGCGATGGTGCGAGCGTCGCCGATGGCCAGGTACGCGGCGCCGGTGGCGCCTTGGCGCTGGGCGAGCAGCACGTTGGCTGCGGCCATCTGCGCCCACTGCGGCTCGTACTCCATTCCGGCGGCGTCCCGGCCGAGGTGGACGGCTTCGACCAGAGTGGTGCCGATACCGCACATCGGGTCCACCACCAGGTCTCCCGGCTCGGTGAGGTCTTGGATGACTTGGGCGGCGATGGCGGGCAGCATCTTGGCCGGGTGCCGCATCGACTCGGGCGTGTAGCGGCCCTGGCGCTGCAGGCGGGACGGCTTCTGCCCGGTCGCCAGCACCGATGCTTGCCTGGACTCCTGATATGCCGGATTCATCGGGCATCACCAACTCGCTTCTGCAGAAAGCACACATCGGCGTGCACGGAGACGGCCGGCGGCAGGGAATGGGAGCCGGTCTGGCGTAGTTCCGCGAGGTCGGCGGGGCCGGCCTGGACCATCAGGGAGTCGCCGTCGATGGGGACGCGCAGCGCGATGACGTGCTGGGCGTAGCGAAACCCCAGCCCTTGGGCTTGGCCGATGATGCGCGGCGCGGGGTCGATGAGCCGGTTGTTCTCGTGCCGGGCGGTGGTGATGACCGCCAGGACTCCGCCGGGGCGGAGCATCTTCCATGAGGCGGCCAGGAACAGCCCGAGTTGCTCGCGGGTGAGCATCCACAGGTCGGCCCGGCAGGCCGGGCAGCCGCGTTCCGCCGCTCGTTTGGGAATGCGCCCGCCGGTCTCGTACGGGGGCGGGGCGGCGATGACCAGGTCGACTTGGCCGAGGTGGTCGGCCATGCCGCGAGCCATCTGGTCGGGGCGGCAGGGGCGCATCGCCACCCGGTTCAGCTGCTGTTCGGGCAGGCGGGCGCGGAGCTGGGAGCCGATGTGCTGGGCAAGCGGGAAGTGCGGGACCGCGGCCATGCAGCGTCGGTTCAGTTCTGCTGCGGCGACCAGGGTGGATTCGCTGGTGGTGAATCCCTCGGCGACCACATCGCCTTCGCGTGTGCACAGCGAGATGAGGTGGCGGGCGAGCTGGTCGCCGACGGTCTGCCGGTGACGCGCGCAGATGTCGGCGTTGCGGGTGACGGCCGGGCCGCTGGCCGGTCGATGGGTGTGGACGGGCGCGCTGGTGTGGTCAGAGCACAGCCAGACGGTCAGCGGCAGCATTCGCCGTGCCTGACCGCTGGTGTCGGGGCTGCCGCGATGGCCGTGGCTGGGGTTGTTGGGGTTGGACGGTGTGTGGTGCATGTGCTGGGTGACCCGAGACGGTCACCGATCCCCTGTGCACCCATAAAGCACCGCCGGACCACCGCTTTTTGGCGGGGCGCACTGGTCATGTCTTGGTCAAGTTCCCTTGCCCGCCGCTTCACCTGACGCCCTCTCCTGTCCGGTCGCCATCCTGACTACAGAAGGCCACTGACCTGGTGTTTCGTGGGGCTGGGCGGCTACGGGTGGTGGGTGGTGCGGGTCAAGTCTCGGCAATGTCTTGCGGGGTGGCCGCCAATTTTCGCGGTTTCGGCGGTGCTTCATGGGTGCCAGAGGAGATCACGGGCCGGTTCGGTTCGGGCGGACGGTTCACCCGGTCCCCACCGTGCCCATCTCGTCATCTGAGTCCTTTTGAGGAGGACACCCAGAGCCTGGGCCGTCCCGGCCCCGTGGTCTCCCTCGGCAGCCCGTTCTTCCCGCCCTCAGATTCTGGAGACGCTGCCATGAACACCAACCACCACCCGCGCCGCACCCGGCGAACCTGCAGGCACCGCCACGAGAAGCCTCAGCTTCGGCCCCAGCGTCAGAGCCCGAGCCGGGGGCGGCTGGTGGCGGCCTCGCTGGTGTGGACCGCCGGATGCGCGGCGACCGCTCTGGTGGTCCCCGATGTGGCCGCGGCCAGCACGCTGCTGGCCGAGGCTGAATCGCTGGACCAGGTCATCACGAACCTGCGCAACGTGATCGTCGGTCTGCTGGTCGGGCTGGCCACGCTGTTCGCCACCATCGGCGGTGTCCGCTACATCCTGGCCGGCGGTGACCCGGGTGAGGTCGAGGCCGCCAAGAAGACCCTGCGGTACGCCGCGATCGGCTACAGCGTCGCGGTGCTCGCGCCGGTGCTGGTCAAGCTCCTGCAGAAGGTCGTCGGTGAAGCGTGACCCGGCCCCGACCGGCCGCGTGGTCCCGAGGCGGCCGGGACGGGCGCTGGTCGCGGCGATCCTGCTGGCCGCTGCCGCCCTGAGCTGCCTGATCGGCGCCACCTCTAGTGCGGCGGACACGCCGTCCCCGGTTCCCTCGCTCACACCGGCCCCGTCGACTCCCGCTCCATCCGACCCGCCTGCACGGCCATCGGTCTCGCCGTCAACGACTTCGTCCACCACTCCCGCCCCCACGCCGTCGCCGGCGCCGGGCGCGGGGGCTGGGTCGCAGGAGTCTGGCGGTGAGGATTGCGGGTTCGTCGATGTGGGCTGTATGGCCAAGCAGGCGGTGAACGGCTGGTTCCAGGACCTGGTGCGATCCGCGGCGAAGCCGATCTTCGGTCTGCTGCGGGCGACGGTGATGGGTACTCCGGAGATCGACTCGCCGGGGATGGCGCGGGCCCGGGACCTGTGGGGCACCTCGCAGACCATCGCCAACACCTGTTACGTCCTGGTCATCTCGCTGGCCGGTGTGCTGCTGATGGCCGGGCAGTCCCTGCCCGGAGGGGAACTGACTCCGGGGCGGTTGCTGGGGCGGGTGACGGTGGCGTTCGTGGCATCGAACCTGAGTCTGGTCTTGATCGGGTACGGGATCACCTTCGCCAACGGCCTGGCCGGAGCGTTCCTGGACGGCGCCGAGAAGCGGATCGATCCGGGGGTGGTCGCCGACCTGATCGCCGGATGGATCTCCGCGAGCCTGATCCCCAACCAGCCGTTCACCGCGTTCATCGCGCTGGGGGTGGTGGCGCTGGCGTTGTGCGTGGCGTTCATCTACATCATCCGGATCGCGATCACGATGGTCCTGATCGCGGCCGCCCCTTTGGCGTTGATGTTCCACGCGCTGCCTATGACCGACGGACTGGCCCGGCTGTGGTGGCGCGGCATCACCGGCGTCCTGGCCATTCAGGTGGTGCAGTCGCTGGTGCTGGCCACCGCGTTCCAGTTGCTGTTCACCGAGGTCAAAGACGGTGAGGACGCCGCCGACGTCCTCGGGATCCCCTCACGCAACGACACCATCGACCTGCTGCTGGCGACCGTGCTGCTGTGGGTGATGATCCGCATCCCGGCCTGGGTCGCACGCACGGTATGGCAGCCGGCGCAGCCGCGGATGCTCGGCCAGATCCTCAAGTCGTTCCTGGTCTACCGCGGCATCAACGCCCTGATCAGCAAGACCGGCGCAGCGGCGATGCGTGGCCGGAGCAGCTCCAAGCCGCACCGGCCCCCGCCGCGTGATCCGCCGGGCAGGCACCGGCAACCCCAGCCACCACCCGGCCCTACCCCGCCTCCTTCGCCTGGGGCGGCCGATGCGGACTCCGATACCGAACGAGGCAGGCAACCGGTGCAGCTCGCTCTCCCAATCCCGCTCCCACCCAAACCCTCGGCCAACCGGCCTGTGCAGCTGGCGCTGCCGATCCCGGTCTCCCGCGTCCCGCGCCCCGCCAGTGCGCCGCCGGTACCGCGGCGTCCGCGGGTGCGGTCGGGGCAGTTGATGTTGCCGGGCATGCCCAAACGCCCGGTCCCGCACCGGCAGCTTCCGCTGTGGGTCGAGCCACCCAAGGCCCGCAACGCCTCCAGGAGGACCCGGTGAACCGCCACGACGACCCGCCCCTGTCGGCGAAGATCCCGGCCGATGTGGACCGGCCCGACAAGATCCTTTACGGGTTGACCGCGCGGCAGCTGGCGATCCTCGCCGCAACCGGCTTCGCCGCCATGGGGCTCTTCATCGCGGCCGAGGGGCGGCTGCCGTTCCCGCTGCTGGTCGGGCTGGTGCTGCCGATCGTTGCCGCAGGTGCGGTGCTGGCGGTCGCGCGGCGGGACGGGATGAGCCTGGACCGGCTCGCCTTGGCCGCCCTGTCCCATGCCCAGTTCCCCAAGGCCCGGGTGTCGGCGCAGGGGCCGGTGCAGGCTCCGCCGGCATGGTGCCGGATGCGAGGCCGGTTGCCCGCTCCGCTTCGGTTGCCGGTGCGGGCGGTGCGCGAGGACGGGGCGATGGAGCTCGCCGATGGCGGGACCGCGGTGATCGTGCGGGCCGGGACGGTCGCGTTCGGGCTGCGGACGGCCGGTGAGCAGGCCGGGCTGGTCGCGGTGTTCGGGCGCTGGCTCAACTCCCTGGACGCACCCGTCCAGATCCTCGTCCAAGCCCGCCCCGTCGACCTGGCCGGCCTCGCCGAACCGATCGCCGAGACCGCCGCCGACCTTCCAGACCCGGCCCTGGAACAGGCGGCCCGCGATCACGCCGCGTTCCTGCACGAGCTGGGCACCGAACATGACCTGCTCGTCCGGCAGGTCCTCATCGTGATCGGCGACACCACCCACCAGCAGACCGACCCGCGCCCCTGGACCAAAGCCAGAAGGCAGCGGACGGCTCGGGATGCGGGGGCGGCGGTGGCGTTGCGGCGCGCCGACGAAGCCGTCCGTTCCCTGACCGCACTCGGTGTGGTGGCCGAGGTCCTGGACGCCGCCGCCTGCACGAATGTCCTGGCCGAATCTCTATCCCCAGCCGAGGCCCTTCCTGTGGATAACACCGGGCCCGATGAGCTGATCACCGCCAAGGAGCACCCGTGACACGACGATCTCCCATCAGCCGCCTCGCCAAGGTGCTCCAGCGCCCGGATGTGCCGAACGAGAACCGGGCCTTGGTAGAGGGCGGGGTCGGGCCGTCGGCGTTGCGGGTGAACGCCCGGTCGGTGGAGTTGCCGGGCCAGGTGTGCGCCTCGTTCGCGGTGACCGGGTACCCGCGCGAGGTCGGCGCCGGCTGGCTGGAACCGCTGCTCACCTACCCGGGCCGGCTGGACGTCTCGCTGCACATCGAGCCGATCCCGCCATTGATCGCCGCGCAGCGGCTGCGGCGGCAGCTGGCGCGGTTGGAGTCGGCGTCCCGCGTGGATGCGAACCGGGGCCGGCTGGCTGATTTCGCGGCCGAGGCCGCCGCCGATGACGCCGCCGAACTGGCCGCCTCGCTGGCGCGCGGTTACGGGCGGCTGTTCCGGGTGGGGCTGTATCTGACCGTGCACGCCGCCACCCACGCCGACCTCGACCTGCAGGTGCAGCAGGTGCGGGCGCTGACCGCGTCGCTGCTGCTGGACGCCCAGCCCACCACGTTCCGCGCCCTGCAGGGGTGGACCACCACCCTCCCGCTCGGCGTCGACACCGTGAACGTACGGCGGGCGTTCGACACCGCCGCTTTGGCGGCGGCGTTCCCGTTCTCCTCACCCGACCTGCAGCCACGCCTGGGCGATGCGCCGGTGCTGTACGGGCTGAACGCCTACTCCTCCGGGGTCGTGGTGTGGGACCGCTTCGCGCAGGACAACCACAACTCGGTCACCATCGCCCGCTCGGGCGCGGGCAAGTCCTACTTCACCAAACTCGAGACCCTGCGCCTGCTCTACCAGGGCGTGCAGGTCGCGGTGGTGGATCCAGAAGATGAGTACCGCCGCCTCAGCGAGGCGGTCGGCGGCACTCACATCGGGCTCGGGTCGCCGGGGGTGTTCTTCAACCCGTTCGATCTCCCGACCGGAGGCGACGAGGACACTCTGATCCGCCGCGCGCTGTTCCTGCAGACCCTGGTGGCGGCGATGCTCGGCGAACCCCTCGCGCCCGGAACGCGGTCGGTGCTGGATCGGGCGGTGCTGGCCACTTACGCCGCCGCCGGGATCACCTCCGATCCGCGCACGTGGAAACGCCGCGCGCCGCTGCTGGCCGACTTGGCCGCCCAACTCGATGTCGCCGCCCAATCCGGTGCTGCCGAAGCCGCCGACCTGGCGGCACGCCTGGCCCCGTACGTCACCGGGTCGTATCGGGGCCTGTTCGCCGGACCGACCACCACTCCCGCCGACGGTCACCTGATCGTGTTCTCGCTGCGTGACCTGCCCGAGGAGACGCGGCCGGTGGGGATGCTGCTGGCGCTGGACGCGATCTGGCGCAAGGTCACCGATCCCGCCGATCGGCGCCGCCGGCTGGTCGTCGTCGACGAGGCCTGGACCCTGATGCGCGACAGCGAAGGCGCCCGCTTCCTCTACAAGCTCGCCAAGTCGGCCCGCAAGCACTGGGCGGGCCTGGCCGTGGTCACCCAGGACGCCGCCGACCTGCTGTCCAGTGATCTCGGGCGGGCGGTGATCGCCAACTCCGCCACCCAGATCCTGCTCCGCCAAGCACCCCAGGTCATCGAAGAGATCACCGAAGCATTCGACCTCACCGACGGCGAGAAAGCATTCCTGCTCGCGGCCAGCAGAGGCGAGGGCCTCCTCTGCGGGACGGGCGGCGGCTCCGACCGCGCCGCATTCGCCGGGGTCGCCAGCCCGCAAGAGCACATCTTGGCAACCACGCACCCGGCCGAACTCGCCGAACTCGACACCCACAGCCGGAAGGCGGACCCGCGATGAACCTCGATCACACGGCATCAACGGCTGCCGACCATTGGCTGGATCTGCTGGCCGAGGCGCTCCACAACCCGCAGCAGATCGTTGATCTGGTGGACGCTTATGGTCCGGCGGCGGGTGCGGCCGTCCTTTCCGGGGCGGCGGCTGTGACGGCGGCGCGGTCGCTGCTGTGGCGGTGGCAGAACCACCGCCTCACCGCCGGCGCGCGGCTGATCGAGATCGCCATCCCGCCCAAGATCGAGGACAGCAGCGCCGCCGCGTGGTGGTCGCACCTGGTCGGCCTCACCGCACCCGTCTGGAAGCGCCTGGTGTTCGGGCAGCCGCACCTGACGTTCGAGTACATCGCCGACCACAACGGCGTCCGGTTCCAGATCTGGGTCCCCGGCACCATCCCCGACGGACTGGTGCAGAAGGCGACCCGGTCGGCGTGGCCCGGCGCCACCCTCACCACCCGCCCCGCCACACCCCCGGTCCCCCTCGACGCCGCCACCACCGGGGGACGCCTGGTGCTGGGACGGCCGGACTCGTTCCCGCTGACCACCAGCCACCACACCGACCCGCTACGCGCGCTCCTGGGCGCAGCCTCCGGCCTGGCCGACGGCGAGCACCTGGCCGTACAAGTGTCGGCCCGCCCGGTCACCGGACGCCGCTTGCAGCGCGCCCCCCAGGCCGCGGCCGCCCTGCGGGCGGGCGGCTCCACCAGCACCAGAGGGGCCCTGTTCGACCTCATCACCCCGGGCGGCATGGCGTCACGGCGGCGGGCGGGCGAGATATCGCGAGATTTCCCCGAACGCACCGATCAGATCCGCGCCATCCTCGGCAAAGCCGCACAACCCCGCTACGCCGTACGGATCTGCTACGCCGTCGCCACCACACGGTGCGAAGGCGCCGAGGCCAAGGCGTGGCTGCGCGGCTACGGCCACGAGATCGCCTCCACCTTCGCCCTGTTCACCTCCGGCCACCAGCACCTGCGCCGCCGACGCCTCCCCCACCCCGCCACCCACCTAGCAGCGCGCCGCCTCGACCGCGGCTACCTGCTGTCGGTCGCCGAACTGGCCGCCCTCGCCCACCTTCCGCACGACCTGGCCGCGCCGGGCGTCACCCGGGCCGGGGCCCGGCCGATCGCGCCCTCGCCCGCCGTCCCCGCCGCCGGCCCGGGGATACGCGTCCTCGGCGACTCCGAGGCCGGGGCGGCGCGGCCGGTGGGTCTCACCGTCGCGGGTGCCCGCCAGCATCTGCACGTCCTCGGGCAGACCGGCGTCGGCAAGTCCACGTTCCTGGCCAACCTCGTCCTGGCCGACGCCGAAGCCGGACGCGGCGTGCTGGTCATCGACCCCAAAGGCGACCTGGTCGCCGACGTCATGGACCGCCTCCCCGAACGCGCGATCGGCCAGACGGTGGTGTTCGACCCGGCCGCACCCGGGCCGCCGCCGTGCCTGAACGTCCTGGCGGGGGCGGATGCGGCGTTCGCGGCCGAGTCGATCGTCACCACCTTCCGCCGCTGCTTCTCCTCTTCCTGGGGACCGCGGCTGGACGACCTGCTGCGCTCGGCGTGCCTGACCCTCACCCGCGTCAACGGCGCCCGCGCCACCCTCGGCGACATCCCCCGCCTGCTGGTCGACACCCCCTACCGGGCCCGCGTGACCGGCCGCCTCACCGACGAACTGCTCCGCGGGTTCTGGGCCTCCTACGACGAACTCACCCCCGCCGCGCGCGCGTCGGCGATCAGCCCGGTGATGAACAAGCTCCGCGCCGTCCTGCTGCGCCCGTTCGTCCGCGACACCCTGTCGGGCAGCCAATCGACCGTCGACCTCGCCCACACCCTCGACACCGGCGGCCTCATCCTGGCCCGCCTCCCCAAAGGTGTTCTGGGGGAGGACGCCGTCCGGCTGTTCGGGTCGCTGCTGCTGGCCCACGCCTGGCAGGCCATCACCCCACGCGCCCAACAACCCGAGCACGACCGGCGGGACGCGGCCGCCTACATCGACGAGGCCCACAACTTCCTCAACCTGCCCGGCTCGGTCGGCGACATCCTCGCCGAAGCTCGCGCCTACCGCTTCAGCCTCGTCCTAGCCCACCAGCACCTATCCCAACTCCCCAAGGACCTGCGCGAAGCGATCTCCGCCGACGCCCGCAACAAGATCTACTTCGCCGCCTCACCCGAAGACGCCGCCGACCTGTCCCGCCACACAGCACCGCTCCTGTCCCCACACGACCTCTCCCACCTCGGCGCCTTCCAAGCCGCCGGACGCCTCATGGACGGCTCCGCGCCCACCCCGGCGTTCACCTTCCGCACCCGCCCCCTACCCGACCGCATCCCCGACCGGGCCAAACAAGTCCGGCGCGCATCCCGCGAACGCTTCGTGACCGCCACACCCAAACGCGACATCCCCGCCATCGGCCTCCGCACCCTCGACACCCACCCACCACAAGCCCCCGCCCCCGCCCCCGCCTCGGGCTCGGGCTCGGGCTCGGGCTCGGGCTCGGGCTCGGGCTCGGGCGATGAATCGCCGTCAGCCAATGAGGAGGAGTCGTCGTGACGCAACCGCAGAAGAAGACCGCCCAGCGGCTGCGCGACAGCGCGACCAGGCCGCCGAGAATGACACCGGAACTGGTCGCCGAGGTCGCCTACCGCCTCACCGACCGCGACCGCGCCCTCCTCGGTCTGGTCTGGGAACACCGGGTGCTGACCACCGACCAGCTCACCTCGATCTTCTTCCGCACCCCCGAACGCGCCCGGCAACGCCTCAACCGGCTCCACCACCTTCACGCGCTGCTGCGGTTCCGGCCCTGGGCCCCGATCGGCTCCCGCCCCTGGCACTGGGTACTCGGCCCCACCGGCGCCCACGTCCTGGCCATCACACGCGGGCAATCCCTGACCGAGTTCGGCTACCGGCAGACCGACGCCACCGCCATCTCCGTGTCCCCCCGGCTGGGCCACCAGATCGGCGTCAACGACTTCTTCGCCCGCCTGCACGCCCACGCCCGCCACCACACCGAGACCACCGCCCTAGAAGAGTGGTGGTCCGAGCAGCGCTGCGCGGCACTCTGGGGCGACCTCGCCCGCCCCGACGCCTTCGGCCGATGGACCGAACCCGGCGCAGACGGCACACCGAACACCCTCGACTTCTTCCTCGAGCACGACACCGGCACCGAGACTCTCGCCCGGGTCGCCGCCAAACTCGGCGGGTACGCCGACCTCGCCGAAGCCACCGGCACCACCACACCCGTCCTGTTCTGGCTCCCCAGCCCCAAACGCGAAGCCAACCTCCGCCAACGACTCGGAACCCCCGAAGTCCCCGTCGCCACCGCCGTCCACACACCCTCCACGTCGCACGACGGGCCTGCGGGCCAGGTGTGGCAACCGGCCGGACCAGGCGACTCCCGGCACCGCCTCGCCGCCCTCGCCCAGGCGTGGGGAACCGGCGAAACTCGTGAGCCCGAGACATCCTGATGCCGGTACTCATCGGCGCGGCAGCCGCCGTGCTCATGCTGGTCGCGGTGTTCGTCGGGGCCCTGAGTGCGGTCCTGCCCGGCTCGGGGACCGGCGGGGCGACGTGCCAACCCGGCACGGCCGGGTCCGGCACCGGAATCCCTGCCGCCTACCTGACCCTGTATGTGAAGGCGGGCCAGCGGTACGGCATGGGGTGGCACGTACTCGCCGCCGTCGGCAAAGTCGAATCCGACCACGGGCGGGGCCGCGAACCAGGGATCAGGTCGGGGACGAACGAGGCTGGAGCGGCGGGGCCGATGCAGTTCCTGTCCGGGACATGGGCGGCCTTCGGCGTCGATGGCGACAGCGACGGCGATAAGGACATCTACGATCCCGTTGACGCCGTCCCGGGTGCCGCGCGCTACCTCAAGCACGAAGGCGCACCCGAGAAGATCCGCACCGCCCTGTTCCACTACAACCACTCGAACACCTACGTCGAGACAGTCCTACGCGCGGCTCGCGCGTACGCCAAGGCGGGTAGGCCCAAGACGGAGATTCCTTCGGTAGAGAGCGGGGCCTGCAGGGAGGCCGGCTCGTTCTCGGTTCAGGCTCCGGAGAAGGCGGCGGCAAGGGCGATCGCGTTCGCCCGCGCCCAGCTCGGCAAACCCTACGGCTGGGGCGCCGAAGGCCCCGGCGCCTTCGACTGCTCGGGCCTGACCTACGCCGCCTACCGCGCCGCCGGAATCACTATCCCGCGCGTGTCCGGCGACCAATGGAACCGCACACCCCACATCCCCCGAGGCCGAGAACAGCCAGGCGACCTGGTCTTCTTCAACTCCGGCCCCGGCACCTCCACCACCAACCCCGGCCACGTCGGCCTGGTCATCGGCCGGGGAAAGATGATCGCCGCACCCCACACCGGAACCGTCGTCCAGATCCAGACCTACAACCGCAGCACCCTGCTCGGCTTCGCCCGCCCCGCACCGAACCACTGATCGCGCGCCAGGACGCACGCGGGACGTCCCTGGGAGCTGCCATCATGATCAGCCCTGACCAGCGCCGGAGAACGGGTGATCGACGATTCAGTGGTTGCCGTAGCTGATGAGCGCATGACCGAATGCATCGTTTGGCGACCCCCGAGGTCCGCGGCGTAATTTCAGCAGGGAGAGGGCCGCTGGCCTGCTGGCAGTTCCGGCGCAACTCGGCCACCCGATCTCGTTCCCGGAGGCCTGGCGCGGGGCGCTAGCGAGGCTCTTCGGCCGCGATCCTTGGCAGAGTCGCGGTGACCTCGCCGGGTCGACCGGGAAGATCCTGCCACTGCAGGCGGAGCAGTAGATACCAACAGTCCCACCAAAGGCTTCTTGGGTTCTGGGACCGCCACACCGGCCGCGGTCATGCTGTGATCAGCCGCCCCACTCCACTACCGATAAGAGTTAATCCAATGGTGTGTGAATAATCTTAGGGGTTCTGATACGTAACTTCATCCAGCCAGTCTTCGGGAAAAGTATCGTCAATGACTGGGCATACAATCCTCTGACTGATCACATCGACCAAGAAGCTAGTCATGGAGCCTTTGTAGTGCCACCATCCAAAATAGTCATCCCCGATGACTACTGTCCATTTTTCGGGGTGTTCATGAGTGAGCCATAGGCATTTGGCGCCGTTCTCCCCTACTCCCCATGGGAGCAGGCCACCTGGTTCAGGAAAAAAGTCATAGTCGACTTCAACTTCTTCGCCTGAGGGAATGACTGTTGCATTTTTTGGGTCCCAGCCACCCGCAAACGTCTGGGTTCGCTGCAGATAGACTTTGACGGCCTGGATCTGTGCCTCCAGTACACTAAACAGGTTGCCTGACCGCGAAGTCGGATGGTAAACGGAGAAGTATTGACAGATGTCGAGGGCCGAGTATCGCTCAGTGAGCGCGCGGTAGTCTGCCGGGAAGACAAGGCCATATTGTGCCGCGACGGCTTCCCAATCTGGTGCCAGTGGCGTCACGACCGGCGGCCCGATGATTTGCTCAAGCAACGCAGGGATCATTGCAAGTCACCGTCAGCCCTCGATCTTGAGTGTTAGGAACGCACGCATCCACATAGGGACCTTCCATGACGTGGATCTTGCTAGGCATGGGATATTCCCTGCCGGGAAAGGTGCCATCCTAGCCCACTCCACCCGAATTGCCGGGGAGGAGTCACAGCCAAATCCGCGTCGGAGTACACTGGTATCACATACCAGTACAATTCTTCGCCCGTACCTCTGATGCCGCCAGTTAGATCGTCCTCGAACGGCTTCTGTAGTTCGTTATTGGTATATTCGAACTGCGCGACCGAGTGTGTAGAAGGAATTCGCGGCGTCGCCTGTCCTGTCCGGGAGACTTCTTCGTCGACTACCTCAGTCTCGCGCTCGCATAGGGAGCCTCGTGTCTTCGATCGTGAGAAGAGGCAGAGGGTGCCCAGGATCTACCCCCGAGTTCCGTTGCAAGGGTGCTGGACCTGGTGAGGCCAGGCGACCGGCGCGCAAGGTTGCCACTGACCTGCAGATGCCGAGCAGACGATCCATGTGTGGCTGTGGCAGTACCGGATTGATGCCAGCCCGGAGCCCGGGTTGACCTCAGCCGACCAGGTTGAACTGGCCGCCTCCATGAGCACATTGGGCCTGCAGGCGCCAGAGGCATCGGCGACGTCCTTGGTGTCGCGTGGCCTCGCCTCCTCAGCGCTCGCCCCGTAGCGGTTACCAAGATCTCTCACAGAGGAGGCGCGCTGCCTTAGGGTGCCGGGATGGCGTCCCCCTATGAAGGCCTGTTGGACCATGCCGAGCGCTACCTTGGTGCCGTCACCCACGGTGAGCCTCCAGATGTCGGCGGGTACAACCGCGGTTTCGCGATCGGCTTTCATCGGCACCCCGAGCACGACATGGTGTCGGCGGCCAGCACGGGCCTGCGGTTCCAGGACCTGGATTTCCAGCTCCCTGAAGAGGTCGTGTGCTCGGCCCGTCCGGGCCAGGAACGGGAGGCGGGCTACCTCGTCCACGTCGTCGCCGAGCTCGCGCTGAAGGACGGCAAGGGGCATGGCCATGGCGGCGGATACCGCAACGCCGAGCCGCTGATCCCCGAAACCCAGATTTCGAGCCTGGCCTACTCCGTGCACCCTCAACTGCCGGAAGAGTTCAACCACTACAACGACGCCGACGGCGCACCGGTACTCAGATTCGTCACGCTCATACCGATGACCGATCCCGAGTTCCGTTTCGTTCTAGCCGACAACGACGGTCTCCAAGGGCTCATGGAGGTCTGGCGAACCAACCGCACCGACATCCTCGACCTTTACCGGAGATCAGCCGTCTGAGCCGACGGGACGGGGCGCCGGGCAGTGCGGCGAGCGCCGGGACCCTGTCTATGATCCAGCGGCCAGGCCACTGCGGCGATCGGTGTCATGTCCGCGATTCGGCCTTCGTGGCCAGGGCCTGCAGGTGGGCGGTGTCGCGGTAGAAGCGCCGGGCGCCCTCGACGGATGCCACGGCGAAGCCCAGGCCGAACGGGCATGCGGCGCGCGGCGCGGGCCGGTCGGTCAGGGTGCGGCAGGCGGCCTCGCGGACCAGCGCTAGGGCGCGGGCCGGGTCGCTGCCGCCGTGGTCGATTTTGGTGATGACGCTGTCCCACCATCCGGCCACGGCGCGGAGTTCGGCGACGGTGCGTACCTCGGCGGTGATGGTCTCGCCTTCGTCGATGCGGGCGACGAGGCGGCCTTCGGCGTCGCCTCGCGCGTGCAGGGCTTCTTCGTGGCGGTCGCGGAGGTGGCTCTCGAAGCAGTCCATGGTCTTCTCTTCTCCTTGTGTTCGGGCGCGGGCCTAGTGCGGGTGTGGGTTGGTGGTTACAGGCCGCCACCTCGGACGCGGCAGGCGCGTTCGTCGCCTTCGTCGAGAAGGACGACGGGCAGGGTGTGGATCCCGGCGGTCAGTGCGCGGTGGATCCGGTGCCATCCGTCGATCACCAACGGCGTCTGGGCGTTCGGGACCGGTACGGCAAGGAGCGGGCGGGACAGATCGGCGGTGGCGGCGTGGTCACGGTCGATCTGGATGACGGCGCGGGCCCAGGCCAGCGGCCGGATGTCGGCGCGCGTGACCGGGTGCCGGGTGGCCAGCCGGGCGGCGGTGTCGATGTCCCAGGCCCAGCCGAGAAGAACGAACATCTCGCCGGCCATCGGTTACCTCGATTCGAGTTCGTGCGGGCTTTGAGAAGACGGGGCGGGGCGGTCAGGCGTTGTGTAGGGCGCGGGTGGCGGCGGCGCCAATGGTGTCGGCGGCCGTGGCGGGGCCGGGCAGGGGGACCAGGTGGGTGCCGTCCATCGCGTCCGCGTCGTCCGATAGCGCCAGCCACAGCACGGCGCATCCGGCGGCGGTCAGCCGGTCGATGCGCTGCTGGCCGATGACCGGTTGCGGGTCCTTGAACTTGCCGTCGGAGACGATCACCAGAAGCCGGGCGGCGCCGGGGCGGGTCAGATCGAGGGCGGCGTCGAGGGCGTCGACCGCCTCGACGAAGTCCTCGCGCGAATCGCGTGCGGTGAATTCGGTGACCCGGGTCGGGGTCTGTCCGGGGCGGGTGACCGGGCGGACTATCGCACCGAAGATGACCGTTGCCGCGACGGCGTCGGGCACGTGGGCGGCGGCGCGGGCCAGGATCCATGCGGCCGAGGCGACCGGGGCGGCCAGCGCGTGCATGGATCCGGACACGTCGCAGGCGATGCCGATGCGCAGCGGCGGCGCGGGGACGTGGCGGCGGGTGGTGCGGGTGAACGGTTCGGCGGTCGGGGTGGCCCCGGCGGCGCGTTGCGCGTCGGCGGCCATCGCGCCGCGCATGCTGAGGCGTCCGGGCGGGGTGGGTGAGGTGCTGGTGGTGGCGACCCGGTCGCGGTGCGCGGCCGACCGCAGGCGTCGGGCCAGACGGCGGGCGGCGGCCTGCTCCTCAGGGCGCGGCACGCGGGTGCCGGTGATCGCGGTCGCTCCCCGGCGGCCGGTCGGGGCCGTGCTGGCACTGAATACCCGGCGGGCGGCGTGCTCGGCGGCCTGCTGCGCGGCCCGTTCCTGCTGGCGCTCATCGGCGCGGACGGCGGCCGGGTCGGCGCCGCCCGAGGCACGGGCGGCGGTGGCGGTGGCGGTGGCGGTTTCGACGGCGGTCAGGGCGGCGCCGATCGCCTCGGCCAGCGGCGACGGTTCCCCGGCAGCGCCGGGCGTTCCCGGCGGCGGGGTGGGGGCGGGGCGGTCGGGTGCGGCGCCGACGATCCGGCACCAGCGGCGGCCGAGGTCGATCATCGTCTCGGCGTCGGTGTCGGAGGTGACGTGCGCGATATGCCACAGCGCCGCCAGCGCGCTCAACCGGGTCGGCCCGAGAACGTCGGTGATGGTGGCGCGCAACGCGGCCGTTTCGGCGTGCTCCAGGATCCCGGCGTCGGTGCGGGCCAGCAGCAGCGCGGCGGCCCGTGCGGCGTCCCATGGCGTCATCGCCGCCGTAGGCACCGCACCGGCCGGACCGGGCGGGGGCGCGCTCCCCGGCGCGGCGGACGATGCGGCGGCCGTCCCGGGGCCGTTCGCGGGCGGGGCGGTGAAGTCGGCCAGCACAAGGCGCGTCGCCGAGGCCCGCAACCATGGGCGATCGATGGGGCGGCGGCGGATCTGGGCGACCTCGATCCGGGACTCTTCCAGCACCAGCGCGGCGTCCACGGCGGCGGCGGGCGCGCCGCCGGGCGGTGTCCAGCGCGTGTGGGTGGCGTGCGCGGCCTCGTGGACCAGCACGCCCCACAGCGCCGGGTAGCGTTCCCGGTCCGAGGGGCGGGACGGGTCGCAGGTGGCGGGGCGTTGCCCCAGGTGGGTGCCGTCCAGTTCCACGGTGGCCAGCGACGGCACGAAACAGCCCGGGGCGCCGCACCCGAGGCCGGGCGCGCACCGCACCGTCAGGTCTTCCCGATCGGTCAGGTCGGTCACGGCATCGGTGAACGCGGCCGACAGCCGCAGCCACGGGCTGCGCGGGTCGGCCACCGGCGCGGCACCGGCGCCGGGTGTGGTGGGATCGGGTGCGGTGATCACGTGCGCGGTCATGGGATCCTCCGGGCGTTCGGGCGCGTGCGGGTGCGGGTGCGGTACGGGTGTGCGGGCGCGGGGCGGGTCAGATTTGGCGGCCGAGGGCCAGCGGGGCGACCGGGCGGCCGTAGACGGCGGACACGACCTCGGCGACCACGTCGCGGTCTTCTTCGGGCGCGATTCCCAGCAGGTTGGACACCGCGACCTCGGCGCCCAGGACACCGGCGATCTTCTGAAAGGCGATCAGTTCGCGTAGTTGCGGCGCCCACCCGATCTCGCCCGACTCCACGCGGCGGGCCAGGTTGCGCGCCACCCGCACCGCGCGGTGGTCGATGTTCAGCGTGCGCGCGAGGTCGTAGTCGGTGGACACCCGGATCTGCGCGGCGAACCGGGACGCCAGCGCCTCGGTCAGCACCGCCCCATGAACGCCGGGGTTGTGACCGGCGACCACATAGAACCCGGGTGCGGCGGTGATCGTCTCGCCCTTGTGGGCCTTCACCGTGATCTGGCGCCGCCCGTCCATCGCGGGATACACCACCGCCAGCACCTTGGGCGAGATCAACGTGGCGTCGTCGATGAGAAGGGCGCGGCCCTCGGTCATCGCGGTGACCAGCGGCCCGTAGATGAATTCGTAGCCGCCGCCGGGCGCCTGGGTGTACTCGCCGATGAAATCGGCGACGGCGGTGTCACCGTCCCCGGCAACGGTGATCAGATCGGGGAACGCGGCCTCGATCAGGGACGTCTTCCCGGTCCCGGGCGGCCCGTACAGCAGCGCCGGAATCGAGGCGTCCCGCAACCGCCGCAACGCGGCCACGTCCGGCAGGTCCGCCAACCGCCGGGGGTGGTAAACCTGCCCGTTCGGCCGCACCACCGCCCCTACCCCGGCACCCGGCGCAGGGGCCGGGGCCGGGGCGGCGGTCGGCGCGGCAGGCGCCGTCGTCGGCGCCGGTGCGGGCGTGGGGCGCGACGCCGGTGGCGTTGCGCGCGGCTTCCGTGTCGGCGCGGCGGTGGGTTTGGCGGCCTCGGCGGTGTAGGCGTTCGCACGGTAGCGGCGCGGCCCGTTCGACACCTGTTCGGCCTGCCCCTGACCGGTCAACGCCGCCAGCGCGTTACCGATCGCACCGGCCGACCGGCCGAGAACTTTGGCGATCTCGCCCGGGGTGAACGCATCCCCCGGGTGGGCGTCCAGCCACGCGGCGACCCGGCGGCGCAACTCACCCTGCCCCAAACGCGGGCTCGAAGCGGGCACGGTCACGGTCACGGGCTTGGATCCGACAAGGGTCACGACGATCTTCTCCTCGCGTTGCGTTGCGGGTTGGGTGGGGCGGTCGCGCCGGGGCGGGCCGATAGCAGGGCCCGCCCCTATGACGGCGGAGGTCAGTGCGCGGCGTCCGCCATAGGGCGCGCGCCCTCGGCGGCGGGAACGGTGGTGAACCGGCGGGGCCGTTCACACACCAACTCGGCGCGGCCCTTGTCCACTAGGCGGTCCAGGGCGTTGGACACCGCACCGGCCGAATGCCCGATGACCTTGGCGACCTCGTGCGGAGTGAACCCGGCGCCGGGATGCGCCGCCAGGTGCGCGGCGACCTTCGCGCGCATCTCCCCCGGCTGCGAACGCGGGTCACCCGAGGCGTTACGCGGCCGACCGTTCGCCGCCGCACGCACCAGCCGCCGCGTTTTCCCCGACCCGCCATAGACGGCCTCGACCGCCGCCAGCGCCGCCGCCCCATCCCCGCCCTCCAGCGCCGTCAACGCGTCAGCGATCGCCGCACCCAACACCGTCAGCGCGTCACGGGCCTCGGCGACCGCCGCCGGATCCAGCCCCGACGCGTCGCCGTCCGCGTCCCCGCCGTCCGTACCGCCGTCCCCGCCGTTGCCCACGGGCGCGGATGGGGGCGCGTCCTGCGGCTCGGCGTCCGTGGCGGGCGTGTCCGTGGCGGGCGTATCGGTGGGGTCGGTGGCGGGGGTGTCGGCGGGCGCGGTGACCGCGTCGGGCTCGGTGGTGGCGGTGGCGGTGATGTCGGTGGCGGGTGTGATCGGGTGCCAGACGTCCGGTAGGCGCTTGCCGCCGTCCCGCCCGCCGCGCGTCCGTACGGCGCGGCCCTGGTGTTCCAGGGTGGTCAGCATGCGCGCGGCCGTAGCGCGGCTGACCTCGGCCGTTTCCGCTATCGCCCCGACCGTGGCACCGGGGGTGGCCGTCAGCGCGTCCCAAACGTCCGCAGCGGCGCCGGACGGGCGCCCCGTCCCCGTATTAGTGGTCGCGCCGTTCGCGGCGCCGTCGGCGCCCGTGATGCGGTTTCCGTTGGCGGTGTTCGCGGTGGTGCTATTCGATGCCATTTCCTGCTCCCCGTTTGTTGGTTGCGGCGGCCGCTATTTCGGTGCCGTTCCGTTCATCGACAGTTCGACGATTTCTCGATAACACACCGCTAGGCAAGCACCTTCGGCCGCTTTTTTATTCACCTCAACGGCTGAACCACCTAACCGTCCGCACCCATTCGGCCATAAACCCAAGCGGCCGTAAACTACGGACGGCCACCGATAGCCGGGGGCGGCCAATCACACGGGGTGGCAATGCCTCTTTCGCGTTTCGCCTCTGGCGTCGCGCGCCGGTCGAAAAGGGTGCGTGGCGCCTTTTCGGTGCCCGTGGACGTAGGACCTCGCACCTCGCGCGCCGGTGACGGGCCAGAGCCTCACACCAAGGCCGGGACAGGGAGCCGGCCGCCGGCACAGGAAGAGTGAATTGCTAGACAGGGGATGTAGACACCAAGGGACACAGCCATAAAGAGACCGGACCGGCTACACACCACACACCCGCACTATTACCAGGAGTCGTCCTGGTGACGAGTCGGGCCCACGAACGGAATACGCAGAACGCCGCCCACCAGCGCAGACCGGCCGGGCCACCCCTTCCGGTCATAGACAGAAGACCGAGAAGAACCCCGAAGAGAACACCGAACAGAAGACCGAGAAGACACCCACCGGCCGCATCCACCGCTCCCCCGCAGGCCGCGGCGCCTCCAGAGAGGACCGAGTGGGCCTTGGCGACGCTTCCGCGGCATGCGGGAGGTCCCGCCCGCTGCCCACGACGGGGACTTGCGGACGGGACCTCAGCCGGGAAGGCGTCTATCCTGCCTTCGAGGGGCCAGCCTGATACCAGCAGGCTGGGCCCTCACTACATCGCGGGCGCCACCTCGACAGCGGCGACCTGATGCCCGCCGCTCTGCAAAGCCATATCGGCCCAGACGGTGTGGCCGAAGTGCGCGGACCCGTGCATGCCGCACGCGATCGACAGCTTGGACACCGTCAGCAGGCCCCGCCCGCCCTCACGCAGCTCGCAACCGGGCCGGTCGGTCTGGAAGATCGGCACGCACCTCCCACCCAGGTCGGTCACCCCGATGTAGGCGACGTCGGCCAGTGTGACCTCCAGGCCGAACCAGCCCCGGCCAGGTTCCCCCGACCGCGTATGAAGGACCGCGTTGCTAGCCAGCTCGGCCACCACCAGCGCCACATCGTCCTCCCGCCCCGTGCCGGCGAACAGCGACGCCGCGAACACCCGCGCCGCGGTCACCTGGTCCGCCCTTCCCGCGTACGTGCGCCGCCACCGCATCGGCGCCGACTCCCACAGCCACTCGGCCGGAGAGCACATGGCCCAGTTTCCTTTTGTCATCTCCGTGAATTCCTTTCTTGTCTTCACCGCCCGGCATCGCTGACATCCCCTGGGTGATGCGGCCGACCGGAAAGCCAATCAAGAACCACCTCGCGTACCCGGGTCAAGTCACGCCCCCGACCCGCCAGCCCCACGCACCAAAAGTAGGTCGAGATGGTGGAGACAAGAAGCGAGTGAGAATTTCGTGATCTGGGTGAGCGCATCGGCCATGGGCATAGCCTCTTGACATTACTGCAGCCGCTCCCTTGGAAACCCAAGGAAACATCGGGCAGCCCTTGTCACAGGACAAGGGCTGCCCAGGGAGGCCAGGTGCCTTTAATGTGCCAAGGCTTCGATCACCTCGGCGAGCTGCGGCTTGGGGAAGTGGATCTGTGCCCACGGCGAGAGCTGTGTACCGTTCTCACCAGGCAGCAGGTACACGTAATTATCCCAGGCATCGGGATGAGTCCAACGTCCGAACCGTTCGGCGAAGTGCGGACGTTCAGCGAGAAGGCTCAGCATGGACATTGCGTCCGGGCTCGGCATCTTCAGCCAGGCCCGGCCCAGCAGATAGTCGGCATGGCGCCGACGGCCTGTCTCCTCCGGCCGCCGCTCGGCGATCACCGACTCCCCCAGGTCCTGGCAGCACCCAGCCGTCCTCAGGCCGAGCGTCCAGAGCGCACGTACGAGAGGGACCATGTCCAGGTCGATGTCGGCCTGTCCGCCGTCGGGGAGTGTGAGCGTCTCGTACGGATGAACGTTGATCACTGCCGCAGGCATTGCAGCGCCTCCAGCAGGTGCCGCCGTACCGCCCGCCGTGTCGCCTGGTCCCGTCCCGGATCGGGCATCCACTTGACGGACTGCTGCAGATACCACTCGATGATCCACAGGCGATGCCACCCACCGGCCCAGGCCGCGGCCGATAGACCCCCGCGCTTCGCTTGGGCGCTCTCGGCGCCACCTGCGGCGACGTACGCGGCGATCATTTCGGCAATGGCGGCGACGTCCAGCGGCTTGGGGGTGTCCTCCCACGACGCCAGGTCCAGCAGGCCAGGGCCGGCGAAGGCCCGCGCCCAGTCCAGAACCTTGATCCCGTGAGGACTGGTGTGCAGGGACGTGGGGTGAAATTCGCTGTGGCAGAGCCCGTAGGGAGGAGTGTCGGCTCCGGCCGCGCGGCGATCAGCGACGTCGGCGAGTTGCTCCAGCAGGGACCGAACGTCGCAGGCGCCAGTCCACCGGCCGCTTGCCTGCAACGATTCGAGCGAGGTGAGGGCCTTGACCGGCAGGGAGGCCAACGCCCGTGCATCGAGCAACGGAAGTCCGGTCGGTGCAGGGCAGGAGTGAACGGCAACCGCCGTCCGGGCACCGACGTCCATTGGCGCGTCCTGCTCGGGCATCGGGCCCAGGTCTTCGAGCAGCATGGCGAGCTGCCCGTCCAGGAGCTTGGTCGACATCAGCAGGGCAGGGACCGGCACTCCGTGCTTGGCCACATGACGGATCATGTTGGCCTCTTTGGTGAACGGTGCCGCTGCGGTCTTGAGAATCACGGATGTGCCGTCGTCCAATCGCACCCGCTCGACGGCCGACAGTTCCCAGACGTGGATGGGATCGCGTCCGATGACCTGGCCGCGGAGTCCGGCGGAGAAGAGCATGGCGGAGAGAACCCGGTAAGGGGCGGACAGCGAGTCCGCCCCCTCGGGCCCTGTGACGTTAGCGGCCACAGGCTTCCACTCGCTCGATCCAGTCATCGCCGAAGCCTCGCAGCTCGCGGCGGAACTCGGCGAGGTCCACGCCGAACGGCACCACGCAGCCGCCGCGCATGTCCGCCTGGGACTGGCAGCCGTGGACCAGCTTGCCGCCCAGGGCGGCGTTGGCCTTGACCGCCTCCACCCGGCGAGCCTCGTCGAACCAGGTGCCGTGGTAGAGCTCGTCCACCAGCTGGGCTTCCTGGTGCCCCAGGCCGTAGACGACCTTGCAGGCGATGGGGAACATCCACGCCGGCCCGACGTTGCTGATCCGCCCGTTCAGCTCGACCCGGTTGAGCGCCATCAGGGTGCCGACCTCGCGCAGCATCCGCAGATGCTCGGCCCGCACGCCGAGCGCTGCCAGCCCGGGCTCGGACAGGTGCTCGGCACGGAAGATGTAGGCGGTGACCTTCCATGCGATCGCCAGGACCTCGGCCGGATCGCGAGTGGAGCGGCCATGGGCCCTGACATGGTCGAGCGCCATCTGCTCGACCGTGGTCTGCTCGGTCTCCGTCGCGTTCAAGAGTCCAGAGCGCACACCGTCCCAGTCACACACCAGCCAGGACGGGTTCTCGTACCGGAAGAAGTACGCCGCCGGGTCGATGCGCACCCTGTGATCGTCCGCGGTGACGCCGTCGATCTTGTTCCACCCCGGGTGGAACGGTTCGGGAAACTCCACCTCGATCGGCAAAGCAGCTTCGGACATGATGGTCATGGGCTCCTCCTAGAGCCTGATCGGCACGGCCTGCCGCCGTGCTCAGCGAGAGCGGGCCCCGCGCTCTCATCGCCCAGAGGGCGGGGCCCGCCGTGCACCCAGCTCGCAATCGCTGTGACGATCACCTCCTCACACGCCGTTGTGGTGGGTCCTCCGGGAAAGCAGGACACGTGGGTCGAACGGAGAATCACCGCCGTCCCGGAGGGTCAAGGAAGGTCGGTAGCCCGCGAGCGCGATAACGGCGTTGCGGGACGGGCGTCCTAGCCAGGAAGGCTCACAGGGCGACCGTGAGCAGCGCGAACACAGTCTTTCCGCCGCGCTCTCTTCGATATCCGGACCGTTCCGCGAGGGCGGCGATGATGCTGAGTCCCCATCCGCCCGGGTCCGGTGCATCGGCATCGGCATCGAAGGCCACAGCCGAGTTGATCTCGGGCTCACGTCGAGCTGGCATCTCCGGCGACGGGTCCCACACCTCCACGGCGAACCCGCCCACGACACAGAACACGTGCACCGTGATTCGCTCGTACGGAGCCGCCGCCACCGAATTCGTGACCATCTCCGAGACCAGGAGCACGGCGTTCTGGACGACCTCGCCCGGAAGACCCCACCGCCGGACCGTGGACGCGACGAACCGACGGGCCTCCGCTACGGACGTCGGCGAGGCTAGGAACTCACGCCGTTCGTCAGTCGATGCACCCTCGCACCCGCTGGACAGTGCCCTGCCCTCCGCCTCAGATCGAGACAAGAAAGGCACGTTGCTTCCACGGGCCAGCCGGTCTTCCCGTTCCATCCGCCCCGCGAACGCGTCCAGACCGGACGTGCCCGCACTGGCACTCTTCCCGCCCAGGGGTGGCTCCGCCGAACGATCCGCTGCCGGGCGAAGGCGAATGTTCTCCCCGTCGAGCGGCGTCTTGGGATCTACGTGAACGTGCTCAGCCGCTGGTTGCAGTGCGAAGCTGCCGGGCTCGGTCACGGCCACACCTCCGGGTGTCACTGATCATGGCTGGTGTCGGGCCCGCCAGGGCCTTCGTTTGGGTGCCATGAGCGTGACGCACAGTCAGCGCAACGCCAATCGCAGCGATTCCACTGAACCCGCGATTCCGTGGAATAGGCACGGAAATGCCTTCGGCAGTCGCGGCCGATCAACGGAAAAAGCAACCGAATTCGTCCCGTCCATCTCCTCGCCGACCAGAGGGACCTACGCTGATGGACAGCGCTGACTGACCTCGCTGAACATCGCAGGGAGGGGCGAGATGGCCCGCGGAGAGCACCCACCCGCCTGCGCTCGAAAGTGGCGGAAAAGAGCCGAGGCCGAAGGCTGGGGAACATGGCAGCTTGTGCAGACGATCCATGGCTGCTGTGGTGCCGGCCTACTGAAGGCCCAACGCCTCGCCCGCGGCTGGACGGCTCGCGTCGCCGTTGACGCCCTCATCGATCTCTGCGAACGGGAGCAGCTGGACCCACCGCAAGCCAACATCGATCTGCTCAACGCCTGGGAGAACGGCCGAGCACGTCCCCGGCCGGAAACGATCGATCGGCTGGCCCGGCTCTACAAAGCCAACTCCGTCCGGCTCGGACTGGCCGCCGACTACTGCGAGGACGACGGCCCGAACAACGTCGTCGTCGTTCACCCCGACCGTACTCAGCTGACCGCGCAGGCAAGCGCCGCAAAGATCCCACTGCTCGTCCCAGATGCACTCCACATGCCCAGCAGCACCGCCAGTCCCGGAGACGGCGAGACCAGGCGACGAGCGCTGTTCCACGACGTGATCGCCGACTCCAGGGACATACCGAGCGGCCTCCTCCTGGCCGAGGTCGAACAACTCCGGCAGCAGATGGACAGAACCCTGGCCTCCGGTACGGTCACCGAGGTCCAGATGGACCGGCTCGACGAGATGGTCCTGCACTGCCGCCGTGAATACCTCGCCACCCCGCCTCTGGTGATGCTGTGCCGCCTCATGCTGGAGTTCAGCGACGTCCGCAACCTTGCCTCCCAGCGGCAACCCGGGCCGATCCAGTGCCGGCTCTCCCACGTGGCCGCCACGCTCGCCATCCTCAGCGCCGACGCGCTGATGAAGCTCGGCGACATCCGGCAGGCGCGCGCCTGGTACAGCACAGCCAAGACCGCCGCCGACGACACCGGCGACCCACGCCTGCGGGCGCTTGCCCGAGCCCAGGAAGCGATGCTGCCGTACTACTACGGGGATCTCGCCGAGGTCGTGCACCTGGCCAGGGAAGCCCAGGCACTCGCCCGCAACACCCCATGCTCAGCGACCGCCCTCGCCGCAGCCGCCGAAGGTCGCGCGCTCGCCCGCATGGGAGATCGAGCCGGCGCCACCATCGCGCTCACGCAAGCCCAGCGCCTCTTCCCCAAGATCAAGGACATCAACACCGGCAGGCTGGCGTTCCACTTCTCCGAACAGCGCCTCTACCTGTATCTGAGCGGCGCGTACGCACACCTCCCGGATCTCCGGCAAGCCAGCGACGTGCATAGAAGGGCACTGACCCTCTGCCCGGCGGGAAGCCCGAACATCGATCCCACGCTGATCAAACTCGATCAAGCGACCAGCCTGGCCCGCGGAGGCCGAGAAGACGACGCCTGCGACCTCACCACACAGACCCTCCTGGCCCTGACCCCCGAGCAGCGGACCTCAATCGTCTTCGTACGCGCCCGGGACGTACGCAGAGCCATCCCAGCCGACCGCTGCCGCGGAAGAGCGCTGCGAGGCCTTGACGAAGCCCTGACACTGGAGACGTCGCCATCACATTCCCGGCAATCAAGGATTCACGATCAACGCGATACCTAACCAGCTGACCGGTGCCACCGACCTCCCGCAACGCGCCCATACGGTTCTCAACCAGGTATGCCGCACCGTCGGCCTGGACCCGACCGGCGCCACATTGCTCCGGCTGCGCAGCAACGCCGTCTTCAAACTCCAGGCGCCGATCATCGTACGAATCGCCACGGCACCCAACGCCGCCGACCGGCTCCCCGCAGTACTAGCGGTCACCCGCTGGCTCGCCGAACGCGGCTTTCCCACCGTGCACCCGGCCGACGAGATCACCGACCAGCCCGTGACACTCGCTGGCATCACAGCGACCTTCTGGCGCTACATCCCGACCGGAAACGTCCCCGTGAGCACCGGCGAACTCGGCCGCATACTCCGCGACCTCCACCGCTTCCCCGCGCCACCGTTCCCCGTCCGCACGCTGACCGATCCACTGGCCAGCGTCCGCACCAGCGTCCACCAGCACCCCGGCGTACTCGATACCAACGAGCAGTCCTGGCTGAGAGAACGCATCGCCGACCTCACCGACGCCTGGAACGCACTGCCCTTCACCACGCCCCCCGCCCTCGTGCACGCAGACGCCTGGATCGACAACCTCCTCCGCCACCAGAACGGACATGCCGTCCTGAGCGACTGGGACAGCGTCGCCATCGGCCCCCGCGAATGGGACCTGATCCACAGCTACCACGGCCAACGCCGCTTCGGCCTCTCCCCCACCGACGTCGACACCTTCGCCGCCGCCTACGGCCACGACCTCCGCGACTGGCCAGGCTACGAATCCCTCATGCAGATCCGCGACCTCTACGCCATCGGCATCCACATCCGAAACGCCCCCGGCGACCCGTTCTCCCGACGAGAACTCGGCCGCCGCCTCACCTCCCTGAAGAACGAAACGACCCACGACCGCTGGCACATGAAGGACATCTGACACCGCCGCTAACTACCAGCGAGGTTGAACGGGCGGCCTCATGCGACAGTCCCGGGACCCCGGGCCGGGCGGCTAGGCGGGGTAGGCGGGCCGGACGATCGCGGTGGGGGACAGTTCGTCCATGGGGGCGGCAACCTCCTGGCTCGTGTGCGGCTGATGCCACGGGCGGGTCCGCACGCCCCCTTGATGAGCTCACATAATCAGCATCATGTGAGACCGGCGAGGCCGGAAACGAGCCCGCCCGAGCACTCGGGATCGGCACCGCCGGTGATCGCGCCGTCACACCCACTGGGGACTTCGAGATAACTGAGACGGTCCCTACTCGCGGGCGAGGCGGCGGCCAACACGAGAGTGCGGAGCCACCTCCCCTCGGCAGAGAAGCGGTCCGCCCGGAGGTCAGGTCTCCGACTCCGCCTGATCCGGCACCACCCGGCCCGTGCCGCCCTCGGCCAGCTCGATCCGCCACCCCGCCGGCAGCACATGCTCTCCGCCAGCCTCCGCCACGGTGGCCCATGCGAATTCGACGCGCCCGGCGAAGGACGCCCCCCCGAACCTGGCATCCCCGGCGAAGGACGCCCCATAGAATGCGGCGTGCCCGGCGAAGGATGCCCCCTCGAACCTGGCGCCGTCGGCGAAGGACGCCATACCGAACCAAGCATGCCCGGCGAAGGATGCCCCCTCGAACGCGGCGCCCCCGGCGAAGGATGCCTTCTCGAACCCGGCGCCCCCGACAAAGGACGCCATACCGAACCAAGCATGCCCGGCGAAGGACGCCCCCTCGAACCCGGCGCCCCCGGCGAAGGACGCCCCCTCGAACTCGAGAGTCCCCGCGAAGGACGCTCCGGCGAACTGGGCGGGTCCAGCAAAGGACACCCCGTTGAATCCGGCGTCACCAGCGAAGGTTGCTCCGGTGAAGTCGGCGCGGTCGATGGAGCAGAGGTTGAGGTCGAGGTCGGTGAGGGTGGCGCCGGTCAGGTCCAGGGCGATGCCGCGCCAGCGCAGGGAAGCGTCGCGGTGCAGGTGGGTGGTCAGCAGGCGCTGGGCGGTGAGGCGGACCTGGAGTTCCTCGTGCGGGTCGGGGGCGGGCGGGTCGGCCGGTTCGAGGGGGGCGGGCTGGCCGGCGCGGGCGGAGCGGTACCGGATGGTGTGCCGCCGGGCCTGCTCGCGCTGCGCCCGCTCGTCCTCGCCGTCGTCGGCGTCGTCGGGGCGGGGCGGCGGGGTGTAGGGCATCCGCAGGTAGGCGCAGATGATGTTGACGATGGTCTGCTGATGCCGCGGGTTGTCGTTGGCCAGGCGTTCCAGGGTGTACAGCGCGGTCAGCCGCACCGGCGCCTTGTCCGAGCCGAGCTGCTCGGCGGCGGCGTTGTACAGCTCGGTGAGCCGGGTCTGGGCGGTGTCGTGCTCGGCGTGGGCCTGGCGGCGGAAGGCCAGCATCAACCCGACCGCCGCGCCAGCCCCGGCGCCGGCGGCCAGACCGGTGCGCACCGCCTCGACCTTCACCCGGGCCCGGTCGGCGCCGGTCGCCTTCGGGTCGCGATCGAGCACCCGCCCGGTGGTGTCCAGCAGCCAGCCGGTGGTGAACCAGATCGCCGCCGCGGCCGCTGCGGCCGCGGTGGCCATCCAGAACAAGGCCGCCAGCGACCACCCCCGCCGCCGCACCCGCTGGCGGACCCGGATGCGGCCTTTCCTCCAGCGCCGCCGTACCGACTCCGCCCCGTGCCTCACCCGTGCTGTCACAGCCGACCAGTCAACGACCATCCGGCCCGGGTACGCCCCCCGATGGCCACAACAGGCAAACCTCGTTTCCGCCCCGTTGAAGTTGGCGACGGGAGTGTCGAGCTCGCGCGGGGGCGGGAACTCCCAGCGGGGTTCCCGCCCCCGGCCTCAAGCACTAACGGCGGTTCGAACCACGCCACCCGACAACGGCGGTCACGATCACGCCCAGCAACGCCACCAAGGGCGTGGTGCGCGCCGGCGGCGCCCACAGGACCACAGCCACGGTCGCGGTGACGGCCAGGACGACCAGTCCCCAGCCGGTGAGGTGACACCGCCACCGCCGGCGGGCAGGATCGAGCTTGGAGGCGGATTCAGACATGGACTTCGTCCTCCTGTTCGGCGCCGGGCCCTGCGTGACCGCAGATCCGTACAGGGCCCGGCATCGGCTTCCTCGATGAGGACGAGCCGCGTGAGTGCGACCCGTAAGCACCAGCCTGAGGCACCTTCAGAGCGTTCGTTATAGGGCGTCGAATCGTGAAACGGCTGGTCAAAAGGTTGACACCCGCGTGACACAGGTGCGTTTACAAGAGATGCCACGTGACAGGGGTTGGCATCCCTAGGCTTCGTGTGACAAAGCGGGTCATACGAGGCGAGGCGAGGAAGCTTTATGGCGCGGATCATCCAGATGCCGTCCAAGGACGAGTTGCCCGAAGGACCGACGCGCACGTTCGTCGTAGCACTGCGCCTGTACTACCGGTCAGCCGGCCGCCCCGCCTTGCGAGAGATCAGCAAGCTGATCGAAGGCCGCCAAGACCTGAATAACATCACGGCCAGCCAGGAGACCATCCGCCGAATCCTGCGCGGACTGGTGGTTCCCCATGACTGGAACCGGGTGAACGCCGTCCTGCAGGTGTTCTGCGAGCTGAGCAAGATCGACCCAGAGGCGGACGCGGACCAGTGGGAACATATGGTCGAAAGCCACCGCGACTACATCAAGCGGCTCTGGGACGAGGCACTGGAAGCCGAGCCTGACGCACCCCGGACTCTTCCTCCCACGCCCCCGCCTCCCTCTTCGAGGCCAGGTTCCGGCGGCGGCGGTTTCAGCGACGACCCCCCGTTCTGATGTGTCCACCCGCATCAGGTTCAACGAGCCCCCCTTCGTCTGACCGGATCGCCCTATCTGATTCCGGGTAGTTCAGCGTTCCGGGCTTACATCTGGGGTTGGTTGAGCCGGGACAGCAGGATCAGCACGGATGGTGACCGGCCCGGCACGCCCGAGTGGGGTTTTGCCACATCTGCGGCACTCTCACGCGCGGGCGCGCGCGAGGGAGATGCGGGAGCAGGCAGTCCATGCCGGGGCCGGGCGTGAGGAAACCCCGCGCCCGGGGGAGCCCGGGGCGGGGTTTCGTCGCCGGCGGCGAACGCTACTCGGCCCTCCGCTCCCGAATGTGTCCCCAGCCGCCAGTTACGGGGTTGAGGAACCTGCGGACAACCGATGGCGCTGAGATTGATCATGGCTCTACGGTCCCGGTGGTCGGCCGTCTAGGGTGAGGGGCATGACACGTGGGTTCGAGGTGGTGTGTGAGATCGAGCCGCCGACCCGACCGGATCTTCGGCGGGTACGACACCAGATCGGGGTACTGGACGCCGTCGCGGACGCGTTTCTGATCCCCGACAACCACATCGGGCGGGCGACGGTGTCGAGCGTGGCGGTCGCCCACGAGGTGCAGGCGATGGGAGCGACCGGGATCGCCTGCCTGAACGCCCGCGACCGCAACCTGCTCGGCTTTCAACGGGATCTGCTGACCGCCGCCGCCTACGGTGTCCAGCGGTTCCTGTTCGTCTACGGCGACAAGCCCGCCTCCGGCAATCGCACCGGCGAACTCACCGTGCGGTCCATGCTCGACCAAGCCCGCGCCGCGACCTCCGATCCCGTCTTCACCGGGCATCCGGAGTTCCAGATCGGCGTCGCCTCCGGCATGCGGCCACTGCCCGCCTGGAAGCAGCAGGCCGACTTCGTGTTCGCCCAGGTCAGCTACAGCCTCGACGACCTGCTGCGCTGGCGCGAGACCATCACCATCAACGCACCCGTCTACGCCGGAGTGATGGTCCTGGCCAGCGCGACCATGGCCCGCAACCTCGCCGCCACCATCCCCGACATCACGATCCCCGACGCACTCGTCCAAGCCGTGGAAGCCGACCCCGACGTCGGCATCGCCGCCGCCTGCGACCACGTCCTGGCCATCCGCGACAGCGGCGCCTTCGACGGCGTCCACCTCGTCCCCGTCAGCCGATACCGCCAGACCGCCGCCCGCCTCGAACGCCTCCTCCACAAGCCTCCCAGGAATCCCCGATGACCTTCGAGGCCCGGACGGGCTTCACGACGGGGTGTAGGGATTAGACCTAATCCCTACACCCTCACGAGGACGCTACCCAAGATCACTTCCTACTTTGGGGCTGGGGACACGTTCGGCGGCGGAGGGCCTAATTAGGAGCCCCAGGGTTCACGCGAACTGAAGGTTCCTCAGGGTGAACTGGAGGTCGTTCAGCTTTCTTGGTTGTTCTGGACCCTTGGGCTCGTGGGAACCGGAGGATTCTCCGAGCTCTCAACTGGCGGGTGAGGGTCCGGCTGCTGGCCGATCTGGGCGAGGCATGCGTCGTGGACGACGGTTGCCAGCTCCTCTGGAGTGCGGCAGTGATCGCAGGTCCATTCGTAGTCGAGGCCGTTGGCGACGCCCAGCGGTTGGTCGAGGTAGTCGCCGGCGTGGTGTCCGGTCTCGATGAGTTCTGCGATTTTGAAAATCAGCTCTCGGGCACTGATCTCGTCGGCGAGGTGAAGCCGTGCCAAGTCCCGATAGACGATCGTGACGGCGTCGGAGATCTCGTGTGGGATCGCAGTCCGGGTATCGGCGAGGGCAGCGGCCATGACGTCTCTGACTTCATGGGGATCGGACCCGTCCATCCCAGCCAAGATCGCGAGAGCGTCTCCGTCCAACCCGTCGGCGATCCAATGAGCGGCCCAGAAAGGCGCCCTTTCCGTCGCCACATCTCCGATCTTGTACCAAGCAGCGACGAGTCCAGGTGGCGGAATCTGGTCTCCAGCGCTGTAGTACGAGATTCTCATTCCTCCATCATGCCGGTACTGCCCAGCAGATAATCCGCTGGGCAGCTCACTGAGCCCATTCCAACCTGAGGCTGCAGACTACGAGCGGTGACGTCTACCTCTGGATGCGTGATCACCGGGCCAACGACTCGGGTTGTCGGCAATCAGCCCTGGGAGACGCTCTGGCAGCAAAGGACATGGCGACACTTGGCGTGACCATGCTGAGTACATCGAGGATCAGCAAGAGCTGTGGGCACAGGCCCTGCTCGACAGGTAGCGCGGCCACTTGCACCTGTCTCCAGACTCAGACTTCGATCAGGTCCGAAGTACACGAATCGGACCAGACCGTGAGTGACAAGTCGATTGCGAACAACGCCCAAGTGACAAGAATCTTGAGCAATCGGTGACAACCATCCTGGCGAACGGTCAGCCCGTACCGCATGTCAGAGCACCATCCGTGTGACAACCAACGTGGCGAGTCACAGCGAGCGCGATGGCCAGTACGGATTGCGAGATCGTTACCTGCTTCCGCCAGCTCGCTCATACGAGGAGGCCAGGACGGATCTGGGCACCCACCCCTCCTTTACCGTCGCCCACTCAAGCAGGGTCATGGGCAGCGTTTTCGCAGGTCAGAGGCAATACTGACAGCTTCTCGACGCACCGTGGGCAGCCTCCCCCGCCTAAGTAGTGCTCATGAAGTGCCTGCGCCGTGGCGGATACCTGGCGGCACCACCCGCCACGACGCTTCGGGGGTCGTCATGTCGTTCAACCAGGTCGCCGACGAGACCGGCACGAAAGCAGCTCAGGCACGGCGCGCCGGCGCGCAGCCGGGCAACGCTCTGGACGTTGCCGCGAGATCCTTCAGGTTTTTGATCACTGGGCCGAGTCCGCTCGCGGTCGATGGCAGGAAGCTGGGCCATGGGCTTCCACCCCGCCAGATCGACCTCGGGGAACTGCTGAGCCTTCTGCTCGACCGCACCGCGACCGATGCCCTCAAGGACGCCGCCTGGGTAGAGCTGATCGCCCGCGCACGTACAGGCGACCCGGCTTGGGTCATCGGCTGCGTCGGGGTGGCGATGCCGGGCCTGAAGAACATCGCTGCCCGGCTGATCCGTTCCAGCCCCACGCGATTCGCCGACGACATCGTGTCGGAGCTGCTCACCGAGTTCGTCGCCCAGCTGGCGCGCATCGACACCACGCGGCCGAACATCTCCGCTCGCCTGATGCTGTGGGCGCGAAAGGGCGCACTCCGGGCTCTCGGGTGGGAAGCCCGTCACCTGCCCCGCGACCCCTGGGAGCTGAGCTCCGCTCCCCACGTCAACAAGGACACCGATCCGGTACTCCTCCTTCTGGACGCCGTACGCAGGGAGATCATCACTCCGGCCGCTGCCTCATTGATCATCGCGACGCGCCTGGACGCGGCGTCCGTACGAGACATCGCCCGCGAACAAGGCATCTCATCCGACCGGCTCTACAGGCAGCGCAGGGAGGCGGAGTCACGCCTGGTCGCCGCGATTCGGAACGGGACACTTTTCGCGTCGTCGCCCTGTTGACCAACCGGCCCAACGCACCGAGAGCCGCAGCTCAACCAGCCATGGACCGGGTCGGCCCACTTCCTGCGGGCTGACCCGATCAATGGAAGCAAGCCGAGATCCGGCCAACTCACCACAAATCAGCTAGAAGCGGCAATTAATATCCTACTTCAGGCTCTAGAAATAACCGTACGGGACATAGCGGAATGACTGTGGCGACAGACTGACCTCACATGTACAGGGATTTACCCTGCAGCCAGTCAAAGGCGCAGCGGAGCCGGTTGCGCGCGCCTAACATCGCACGCATCCCCGCTGCAGGTGACGCCGAGGTGCGATCACACTTCTCCACCTCTGACGATCAAGTCCTTGAGGAGCTTGGTTTGAGTCCAACCAGCAGGCGACTGGCCAGGCACACGCATCTCACCCCCGCCAGCGCGACAGCAGGTATCGCATGCGTTGCCCTGTTCGCCATGGGCTGCAGTGGAGAACCAGCCAAGGCCAATCTTCCAGCCGAGCCCGGACCACAGTCGCCTTCGAAGTCCTCCTCGGATAGCGAGGCAGTCAAAGATTCGTACCTTAAGTTTGTAAAAACACTGGAGCGCGCAGACACACTGCCCGAAGCAACGCGCAAGCGAGAACTTTCTACTTATATGGTCGACCCTCAGCTTTCCCGAGTACTAAAAGTCATCGAGCAACATCGGGATGATCACTTGGCGACATACGGCTCGGTGGTAATTCGAATCAAAGATGTTCAGGTTGATGGTTCCAAAGCAACGGTACGAGATTGCCAGGATGCCAGCAGGGCGGGGCTCCTGAATACAGAGACTCGCAAGAAGATCAATCGGGGCTTCAAAGAACGAAACACCCAGGCACTCATGGAAAAAGGTGCCGACGGGCACTGGCGAGTAAGTAAGTTCATCGAGCTCGGCGAAGGCTGTTGAGCAGTGAACGTTACTGTCGCCACCGTTCTCATCAGCCAACTCGTCAGCCAATTCCAGGGAACCACACATCCTCAACGAGATCCAATTCCGCCTACCGGTGGCATGGACGGTTACTCCTTTGGAGTTGAAGGGAAGGGACAGCCTCAGGTGATCCAGAGCGAGCCGAGCCGTCCTGTGAACGCGGGTGGTGCGGCTGAAGTTCCTGCGCTGGCTGATGTTTGTAGTCCAGGAAATCTCTGGGCGACCTTGGTGGTCTGTCCGGCAGAGGATGCGCCTAATCGTGGGGCGAAGGTTTCGCCAGCGCAGGTGGCTGCTTCGGTTTGGGAACGGTTGCCGATCCCTACGCCGGTGGTGCGTACGGCTCCGCCGCGTGGTGCTGCGGGTCTGGTGGGATTGCCGCATTGGTTCTGGGTGACGAACTGGCGGCCTTTGAGCGATCGCGCTGACGCGGGCGGTGCGTGGGTCGAGGTCACCGCGAGGCCGCAGAGCCTGACCATCAAGCCGGGCAACGGGCAGAGAGCCAGTCGATGTTCTGGGCCCGGCACCGCCTATGTCCCGTCGCGGCCTGCGTCGGTGCAGCGGACGGAGTGTTCGCACACCTTTACGCGGTCGTCGGCGGGGCAGCGGGGTGGCGCTTATCGGGTGCGGGTGTCGGTGGTGTGGGGCGGTACCTGGACCGGTTCTGGTGGGGCGGGAGGTTCGCTACCGCCGTTGAGCCGTTCAACGAGTTTCCCGGTGCGGGTAGCTGAGGCGCAGGGCTTGTACAGGTGAGGGTGAGGAGTGCGATGACCGGGAAGACGCTGCCCAAGCCCAGGCCGGCGCGGGATGGGAGTGGGGCTGTTCGGCCGGTGTCGGGGCGGTTGGCGCGGCAGCGGCGTCCTGGGTGGATCGCGGCTGGGGTGATGCTGATGGCGCTGGCGGTGCTGACGAACGTGTATCTGTTCCAGAGTTCTGGTGAGCGGGTGTCGGTGGTGCGGGTGGCGCGTGATGTACCGGTAGGGCAGCCGATCTCGCGCGCGGATGTGGATGTGGCCCGGGTGGCGGTGGACGGATCCGTTCAGACGGTCCCGGGGCGCCAGCTGGGTGAGGTCGTCGGGCGTAGAGCGGCGGTCGGGCTGCGAACGGGGACGTTGCTGACCGCGTCGCAGGTCACGGCTGAGGTCAGCCCGGCGGCGGGTCAGGCGCTGGTGACCGTTCCGCTGAAGGTGGGTGAGGTACCGCCGGGGTTGGCGCCGGGCTGGCAGGTGCGGGTGGTATCCACTCCGGGTGCGCAGGGCCAGAGCGCAGGTCAGGCTGGCGCCTCGGCCGCGGGTGCGGCTCCACAGGATGTTGCGGGGGTCGTCGATCAGGTCGGGGAACCGACGACCGAGGGCACGGTGACGGTGTCGTTGCTGGTGGCCGAGGGCGACAGCGTTGCGGTGGCCAGGCAGGCCGCGGCCGGGCTGGTCGCGCTGGTCGTGACGGCCAGGAGGGGCTGACCGTGGCGGTGTACTGCTTGATCTCGGCCGGCGGGTCGCCTGGGGTGACAACGGCGGCGGTGGGGTTGTCGCTGACCTGGCCGGGGAAGGTGCTGCTGGCCGAGTGCGATCCGGCGGGGCGGCGCGTACTGCCGGGGTTCATGGCCGACCGGCTGAAGCAGCCTCCTGGCCCGGGGTTGCTGGGGTGGGCGATGGCGGCGCAGGCGGATCCGCAGGCGGCGGTCGCAGCGCTGGAGGAGTACACGCTGCCGCTGGCCGATGCCGGTGAGGCTCGGCTGTTGCATGGGGTTCACGATCCCCGGCACGTCCGGCAACTGGCGAGCGCGTGGCACCCTCTCACGGACGCATTCGCGGCCGGCGGCAGCGATGTGATCGCCGACGTGGGTCGCGTGGGCGGGGCCGAGACTCCGGTGGGGGTGCTGGAGGCGGCGGACGTCGTGGTGCTGGTGGTGCGACCCACCTTGAGTCAGGTCGATGCCGCCCAGCCTCGCTTGGAAGTACTGCGTGGCGTGGTCGGGGAGCGGGCGCAGCTCGGTCTGTGCCTTGTGGACGACGGCTCCTACAGCGCGGCAGACCTGCAACGCGTCCTGGGGCTGCCGGTGCTGGCCGAGTTGCCGCATGCGGTCGCGGATGCGCGGGTGCTGTCGGATGGGGCAGCGCCGCGTCTGACGTTCAGAACGTCGTTGTTGATGCGCGGCCTGGACGGGCTCGGGCGGCGCATGCGCGAAGCCGCCGAACAGGCCGCGACCCCCGCCGAGGCGGACCCATCCGCGCTGGCCCCGGCGGGAGACGCCCGGTGACCGGGCCTGGGTGGGGCGCTTCGCTGGACACCGTCAGCGCCGACCAGAGTGCGCCGGTCGCGTTCGGTACGAGCAGTGCCGAGGCGCCACACAGCGACATGCTGGCCGATGATTGGGCGGCGATCCGTGAGGTTTCCCAGCAACTGGTGGACCTCCTCGACGATGACGTGAACCGCGGGCGGGCGCGGGGTCTGATCGAGGCGCAGGTTCAGGTGTGGGCGCACGAGCAGATGACGGCCGGTCGTCTGGTGCCGACCGCTGAGGTGCAGCGGCGGGTGGCGCGGGCGGTGTTCGATCACCGGTTCGGGCTCGGGCCGTTGCAGCCGTTGCTGGAGCGATCCGATGTGGAGAACATCGTCGTCAACGGCTGCCGGCAGACGTGGGTCACCTACACCGACGGGTCCAAGAAGCCGGGCCCGCCGGTGGCCGAGAACGATGAGCGGCTGGTCGACTGGATCCAGCTGCTGGCGCGGCGCGGGAACACGGGCCGTGAGTTCTCCCATGCCAGTCCGCTGCTGGATGTCGCGCTGGCCGATGGGGTGCGGCTGGCGGTGGTGCATTGGGTGTCGCGGCATCCGCACCTGGCGATCCGGGTACACCGCCTGGTCGATGTCACGCTGCGGCAGCTGACCGCCCTGGGCACCCTCACCGAACCCCTGGAGCGGTTCCTGCGCGCGGCGATCCTGGCGCGGCGGAACATCATCGTGTGCGGTGAGGTCAACAGCGGCAAGACCACGCTGGTGCGGGCACTGGCCAATGAGATCCCCGCCGACCAGCGGATCATCACGCTGGAAAGCGACTTCGAGCTGTTCCTGGACGATCCGAAGCTGGCGCACCGCCACCACGACGTGGTCGCGCTGGAGGCGCGTCAGGCCAACGCCGAGGGCGCCGGCCTGGTGCGGCTCCAAGACCTCGTTCCGGCGTGCCTGCGTCTCAACCCTGATCGGGTGATCGTGGGTGAGGCCCGGCAGGGTGAGCTGGCGCCGATGTTGGAGGTGATGTACAGCGGGGCACGCGGTTCGATGTGCACCCTGCACGTCCACCGTCCCGAGCATGTGTTCAACCGGGTGGTGCAGCTAGGCCGCCGCGCTGATCTAGGGCTGAGTCCCGAGGATCTGCATCTGATGTTCGGGATGGCCGAGCCGCTGATCGTCTACGTCGAGCGTGACCCGGCCCGCAACCAGCGGGTGGTGACCGAGGTGATGGAGGTCGGGCCTCCCGGTGATTCGGCCGAGCCGACCCGCAACCACATCTTCGTCCCCGGCCCCGAAGGGACCGCGACGCCGGCGGGCGGGCACATCAGCCCGGCCCTGCTGGAGGAGTTGTCGGCGCACGGGTTCGATCCCGCCCTGCTGGCACCCGACACCGACCTCGCGACGGCAGAGCGGGGCTGGTCGTGATGGTTCTTCTAGCTGCGTGCGGGGGCCTGTGCGGTGCCACCGCCGTCCTGCTCCTTGTCGCTGGCGCCAGGGGCGTTCCGCCGCGTTCACGCGACGCGCGGCCGCCGTCGCGGCTGCAGACGCTGCTGCAGTCGGCGGCCTGGCCGGGCCGCCGCAACCGGCTCCTCGCCGCTACCGGGGCCGGGTTGGGGGTGTTGCTGGTCCTGCGGTGGCCGGTCGCCGCACTCGCCGTCGGCGCGGCGGTGTACTGGCTGCCGTCGATGCTGTCGGGCCGGGCCCCGCAACGGCAGATCGCCAAGCTGGAGGCCCTGGCCCAGTGGGCGCGGCGGCTGGCCGAGATGATGGGCGCCAGCCGCGGCCTGGAACAGGCCCTGGCTGACAGTGCCCGCATCGCCCCCGCCGCGATCACCGAGCCGGTCGGGGTGCTGGCCGACCGCCTCAACAACCACGCCCCCACCGAGGGCGCGTTGCGTGCGTTCGCCGACGACCTCGACGACCCGATCGGCGACCTCATCGCCTGCGCGTTGATCCTGGCCGCCAAACGCCGCGGCCCCGGCGCCCGCCAAGCCCTCGGCCTGCTCGCCGACGCGGTCGAGAACGAGGTCATCGTCCGCCGGGACGTGGAGGCCGAACGGGCCAGCCTGCGCACCACCCTGCTGGTCATCGTCCTGTCGGTCACCGCGTTGAGCGCGCTGTTCATCTCTTCCCAGACGCTCGCCGCCCCCTACGGGACACCGCTCGGCCAAGCCGTCCTCGCGGTGGTCGCGGCGATCTACGCGGCTGGGCTGTGGTGGATGCGGCGGCTGTCGGTGCTGTCGACCGGCAGCCGCTTCCTGCACCATCGCACCCCCACGCCCCCGACCGGGTCGGGAGGTGCGTCGTGACCGCGCTCGCCGCGATCGCCGGATGCCTGGCCGCGCTCGGGCTCATCACCGTCGTCCGCGAGTTCCGGCCCGCACCACCTCGGCTGGACGCCGCGCTGGCTCACATCCAGGCCACACTCCTGCAACCCGCAGCACCTGCCGAGACGCCGTCGCGTGGTGATCGGGTCGGGACGTGGCTGGCCGAACATGTCGCCCGCCCCACCGGGATGCTGGCACTCCCCCGCGCCGATCTGGCGCTGCTGGAGCGGCCGGTGGAGCGGTTCATGCTGGACAAGCTGATCCTGTTCATCACCGGCCTCGCCACGCCTTCGGTCTTCTTCACCCTGGTGACCTTGACCGGCGGGTCGCCGTCGTGGCCGCTGCCCGTCCTGGCCAGCCTGATCCTGGCCGTGGTGCTGTCGTTCACCCCCGACTGGAACCTGCGCTCTGCGGCCCGCCAGCACCGCCGGGACTTCCGGTACGCGTTCTCGGCCTACCTGCAACTGGTCGTGCTGGAACGCGAAGCCGGCGCCGCGCTGAACGCCGCGCTGGAACAGCCGGCCAAGATCACCGACGGGTGGCACTTCCAGCGCATCCACCAAGCACTCACCCGGGCCCGGCACGGCCAGCAGCAGCCCTGGCGCGCGCTGGCCCACCTGGGTGAGGACATCGGCGTCCGTGACCTGATCGACCTGGCCCACACCGCCGAGATCGCCGGGAACGAGGGCGCCAAGATGCACGACGTCCTGGTCGCCAAGATCACCGCGATGCGGCGTGAAGCGTCCGCCGCCGCCCGTTCCGAAGCCAACACCCGCACCACCGCGATGTGGGTCCCCACCTCCCTGCTGATGCTCGGCTTCGTCATCCTCGTCGGCTTCCCGTTCTTCTCCAAGCTCATGGGATCCGGCTGAACCACACACCGACACAAAGGGGGAGGCATGAACCATCTCAACACCGCGGCACTCTGGCTCGCCGCGCACCTGACCGCACCCGCAGACCGGCTCCACAACACCGCCCGCAGTCGCCGGGACCGGGGCTCCAGCGTTGTGGAGACGATCATCATCGTGGCGGGGTTCGCCGGCCTGGCATTCACCATCTACCTCGCGGTCTCCGGCAAGGTCCAGTCCTGGATCGCCAAGATCCCCGGCTAACGCCCGTGACACCCCGCACCAGCACGCCACGCGCGCGAGACGGCGGCTCGGCCGCCGTCTCGATCGCCATCGTGTTCCCCGCCGTCGGCGTCCTGTTCCTCGCCCTGGCCCAAGCCGTCCTGGTGTCGGTCGCCCGCGACGTGGCCCAGGCCGCCGCCGAAGAAGGACTGCGCGTCGCCCGCGCCCGCCACGGCACCCACGCCCAAGGACAGGGCGCCGCCGCAGGCTTCGCCCACCAAGAACCGGTCCTGCGCGCCGCGTCGGTGACCGTGACCGGGGACAACACCATCACCGTCCGGGTGCAGGGCCACGCGCCCTCGGTGCTGCCCGGCATGCACATCCGCGTCGACCGGGCTGCTCGCGGCGCCCGGGAACGCTTCACTACCCGGCAAGAGCCATGATCGCCGGGACGGGCCGGGCCGGGCCGCGGAGTCGGTGCGGTGATGCGGGGAACGCGGTGGTGGAAGCGGCGATCTTGGCGCCGCTGTTCATCCTGTTCCTGGCCGGGCTGCTGACTGCGATGCGGATCCAGCACGGTGCCGCTGTGGTCAGCCAGGCCGCCGCCGACGCCGCCCGGCACGCCTCCATCGCTCGCACCCCCGGCCAAGCCCGAACCGACGCCACCTCTACTGCCCTGACCACCCTGCGCGACAAGGGGCTGCACTGCGCACCCCAGGTGCAGCTCGGGCTGGCGGGGTTCCACCGCCCGGTCGGGCAGAACGCCACCGTGACCGCTCAGGTCACCTGCGACATCGCTCTGGGCGACGTCGCCCTGCCCGGGATGCCAGGGGCTCGCACCGTCACCCGGACCCGGCACTCCCCCCTGGACCCCTACCGAGGCCGTTGATCACCATGACGCGCCGCCCACCCACTCCCAGGCTCGCCACCGATAGCGGGAGCCTGAGCGTGTTCGCCGTCATCATCACGCTGGTCGTCGTGGTGTTCTTCGGCGCCGTCGTCGACTTCGAACAGAAACTCGAAGCCCGCCACGACGCCCACACCACCGCACAGGAAGCCGCACGCGCCGGCGCCGGACAGATCGACCTCGACCGCGCCTACACCCGCGGTCGCTTCGTCGTCGACCGCACCAAAGCCGTCCGCGCCGCCCACCACCACTTGCAAGCCAGTGGCCACACCGGCTCGGTCACCTCCGTCGGCGCACGCTCCATCCAGGTACGGGTCACCGTCACCAAACAGGCCCTGTTCCTGCCGCTCATCGGCATCTCCACCCTGCACGCCGACGCCACCGCGACCGCCGACCTGACCTCCGGAGTGGAAGGACCCGCCCAGCCATGACCCGCCTCACCGAAATCGGCCGCGGCATCGGCGCCCTCACCCTCCTGGCGCTACTACTCATCGCCTTCCCCGTGATCCTGTACGGGGTGGGCGGCTCGCCGCTTCCGGGCCACGTACCGACATGGCCGCAGATCACCTCGGCACTGATGCGACCCGACGCCGACCACACGCTGTTCCTGGGAACCGTACGACTGATCGGCTGGACCGCCTGGGCCCTGTTCGCCACCCTCACCGGCGCCGAAACTCTCGGCTACCTCGCGGGACGACCCAGCCCACGCATGCCCAGACCGGCGCGGCCGATGCAGCACCTGGCCCGCGACCTGGTCGCCATGACCGCCCTCATCTTCACCACCAGCACCGCAATCACCACCCCCGTCACACCCACGCCAGCCCACGCAGTGACCGCCCAAGCCGATCCGGCACAACCGGCGAAATGCGCGACCATCCTCGCCGTGGAGACGTCCTCGCCCGACCGTGACAACCCGGCGGCTGAAGCGGCCCGGCGAGCGCCGGAGCGGCGGCGCTGGCGGACGCGAACCATCGAACGCGGCGACACCTTGTGGGACATCGCCCGCCGCCACTACGGCTCCGGGACCCGCTACCCCAAGATCTTCGAAGCCAGCCGAAAGCTCCTCCAGCCTCCTGGGCTACCGCGGCTGACCGATCCCGACCGCATCTACCCCGGCCAACGGATCCGCCTCCCCGGGCTTCGCAAGAACACCTCCCGGACGCCAACTCCGGCTTCCAGAGCACCACGGCCGAACGATGCCGATGCTCCATCCAACGGATCGGCCCAGGTCACACCAACGCCACCGACCACGTCACCACCGCAGCCGGCCGAACCCTCGACAGCAAGCGCCCCAGCGCCGTCACGACCCGTGGCACCAGCCACGTCCGCCCCGCCTCACGCACCGGGGGCAACGCCTGAATCGCCCGACAACGCCGTGTCCACCATCTCGCTGGTCACCGGCACCCACATCGGGATCGGCCTGGCCGCAGCGCTCAGCACCGCGCTTGCCGCCACCCGACTCCACCGGCGACGCCGACGCCCACTCAACGACAAGATCTGGCCCGGCCCCGGCGACCCCGAACCCGCCACCCCCGCCGCCGTCGCCAGGGCGCATAAAGCCCACCTCGACAGCCACGCCGAACGCGGTGCCCTCGTCCCGACCAATGCCGACCTCATCGTTCACGACCAAGCCGCACCGGCGCCCGATCACATCACTGTGGGAACCCGCGATGGCGCCCCGGTCGCCCTGCCGCTGCCGGGGCTCGAACTCGGCCTCGACGGCCCCGGCGCACTCGACGCTGCCCGCGCCATCGCCACCGAACTCCTGGCCAAAGCAACCCGCGACCGCGTCGAACTCCTCATCCCCCAACCCGACGTCCAAGAGCTCTACCCCAGCATCGATCACAGCGGGCCGGCCGCGACGCTTCCGGGTCTAACCACCGTTTCCACGCTCGGCGCGGCCATCACCCACCTGGAAGCCGAGATCATCCACCGCGCCCGGCTCCTGGAAACCACCGAGACACCCGACCTAGCCAGTCTGCTCGCCACCGACCCAGGCGAGCCCCTCCCCACCCTCCTCGTCCTGGCCACCACCCCCGAACCCGCCACCAACGCCCTCCACGCCGTCCTCCAACTCGGACGGCGCTACGGCATCGGCGGCCTGTTCTGCGGCCCCCGCCCTACCGGAACCACCGCACACATCACCGACAACGGCACCGTCACCAGCGCCGACGGCCCCCACGCCAACGCCCTGAACGGCGCACGCCTGTTCCACCTCAGCCCAGACGACGCCACCGACATGCTCCACACCCTCCACACCGCCACCGGCCAACCCGAACCCGCACCCGCCGAGCCGGCCGCCGAGACCGCGCCGGCCGCCCGCCTCGTACCACCACCACGCTCCACTGACCAGGCGCAACCGGCCCTGGTAGAGCTCCAGCTACTCGGCCCCGTGCAGCTCCACACCGCCGACGGCCCCATCAACACAGGCCTGCGCAGAAGCTCACGGTCCCTGCTGACCTACCTCGCACTGCACCCCAACGGCGTCAGCCGAGACCAAGGCACCGCCGCCCTGTGGCCCGACCACGACCCCGACACCGCCACCACGATGTTCCACACCGCCATCAGCAACACCCGCAAGATCCTGCGCCAAGCCACCGGCCTACGCGAACCCATGTTCATCATCCACGCCGCCAGCCACTACCGCCTCGACCCCCACCTCACCGACAGCGACCTCTGGCGCCTGACCACCACCCTCGAACACGCCCGCCAGGCCACCAACGACACCGAGCGCACCCAAGCCCTACAACCACTCCCCAGCCTCTACACCGCCGACTTCGCCACCGACCAGATCCACGAATGGGCCGAGGCCCACCGCGAGTACCTACGCCGAACTGTCGTCGACGCCCTCGCCCACCTCGCCCAGCTCACTCAGGACGACCACCCCGATCAGGCACTGGCAACCCTCGAACACGCCCTCCGCCACGACCCCTACTCCGAACACTTGCACCGCAACATCATGAAACTCCAAGCCCACCTCGGCCGCCCCGACGCTGTACGGCGCACCTACCAACTCCTCACCACCCGCCTCGCCGAACTCGACACCGAACCCGACGACCAAACCCACCAACTCATGACTCAGCTCTGCCGCACATAGCCCCACACCCGCCCGCATCTCCAGCGAAAGACAGCACAGCCCCAGATGACCAACCAACAGGAAGGGAAGTGGTCCGCCCCGAAGATCCCGGACAGCTCTGTTTGCGGTTAATTCACGCTGTGAGCTGTAGTCGCTGATGCTCCGCGTACACCTGCTGAACCACCAGCCGGCCGAAGGGCCCCGCCCAGGGCGGGCTCTTCGCCCCTCTCCAGTCACTGCACGGCGCAGAAGAACTGGCGATTAGACCGCGCCGCGACACCCCCCGTCATGCGCCTCTACGTCCAAGGCAAGGGCCCCAGCCCGACCGAGGTCACGGATCTCCCGATGACAAACGGTCATGCATGTCCTGAGACCACAGTGACAGTGCAAAAAGGAGAGCCGTCCTCACGCGATTTGCTTCCTGATGACCATTTACGCGGCCATCTCTTCGCGGAGTCGATCGAGGGCCTGTGAGGCGTCCGCGTAGGTGTCTGGTAGGTGGTCTGCTGAGGCCCGCATGATGCGTTGCAACTGGTGCGGGAGCCGCTGCGTGATCGCTTCCCTGATCGCGCCCTCCAGCGATGAACGGGCTCCGCTGTGGTCGCCGGCCAGCAACTGCACGGTCGCGGCGGTGACTCGTTGGATGACGTGCCACTGCGGCGCCACTGTGGTGGTTAGCGCCGGGGGATGCTCAACGAGTCGAATGGCGATGTCCGCGCGGCCGGTGGAGGCCAGGCCTCTGAGCCGAATCTCGTGCAGTGCGTACGGGTTGAACAAGGAGGTGTGGTCCACCTTCTCCAGCAGCGTGTCGGCCTCGCGCATCGCCTGGTCGAACAGGGGCCGGTCGCCGAGGGTTTCGGCTGCTCGTGCGAGCAGGGGCAGGGCTGCGGCGCGGGCCCTGAAATCAGGCGCCAGGGCGATCGCGTGCTGGAGGCGGTGGACGGCGGCGCCGCGGAGCCGGGCCTTGCGGAGTTCGTTGCCGTGCATGCGCAGGATCTCGGAGGAGAACGCGGGGTCTTGGAAATGCAGGGCGATGGTGAGGCTCTTGGCGGTCCAGTGGGCGGCAGTGCTCAGGCGTTCTTCGGGCAGGACGTTGCCGAGTGCGACGCCGAGCCCGGCGCGGGCGCGGGCGAGGAGGTGAAGGACGTCCCGTTCGGCGTGCCCGTCTTCGATGCGGGCTTCGAGCCGGGCGACAAGGGGCCAGAGTTCGGCGACGGCTTGGGAGGCGTGGCCGGTCTGGCGGGCGATTTCGGCGAGGCGGACGGTGGATTCGCCGAATTGGAGCATGGCGCGGTGGTCGGTGTCGGCCAGGTCGGTGACCCCCAGGGCGTGTGGTGGGAGGCGGAGCTGCTCGGCCACACGTCGCCGTGAGTTCACGTCGTCCAGGGTGCGTTTCCCAAGCTCCAGCATCGAGATGTAGGTCTTGTCGTAGCCGAGGAGCTGACCGAGGGCGGTCTGGTTGATGCCGTTGATGTCGCGATGGAAACGAAGGATTTTCCCCAGGTCGCCGGTGGCGAGGATGCGCTGGGCCTGTGGTGTGGCCCAGTGCCAGTGGGTGTGGTGACCTGCGGCGTGCACCGGGATTCGGGGAGCGCTGGCCATGGCGTTCAGGTCCTGGGGAGCCAGGCTGCTATGGATCGCCGGTAGCCGTCGGGCATGTGCAGTGCTGGGACCTCGTCGGCGGTGAACAGGGCGATCTGCTTGTGCTCGTGGCTGAGGACGGGGGCGAGGCCGGGGGTGAGGACGGTGCAGCCGTAGGTGACGATCAGGACACGCCGCTCGGGAAGCGATTCGGGCAGCGGCTGGTAGATCCAGACGTCCAGGAGCGGGCCCGCCTTGACGTTCCAGCCGGTCTCTTCGGACATCTCGCGCTCCACGGTCGCTTCGGGGCTGACGTCGGAGGGCTCCAGGCGTCCTCCAGGTAGCTCCCATTCGTCGCGTTCGTTCTTCAGCAACACCACGCGGCCGTTGTCGTCCACGGCGACACCTTTGACGGATACGGGCCAGGTCGGAGGGGTCTGCATGGCGGTCCCTGCGGTCGGTGGTCGGGCCGGTGTGCTGGAAGCTAGCACGTCTTCTTCGGCCGGGTGCAGGCCTCGGCCGAGCCGCAGAGTTGACAATCTGTCGCTTTACCGCGCGACGGGCGGGGGCCAACAGTGGGCCCAGCAGTAGTCCAGCGAAGGAGTCGCGCGATGAGCCAGGGACTCCAGGCTTCCGACGATGTGGGCATCCCTCATCCGGTCGGCCCGGACACGCCGCGTGTGACCGCGCGGCAGTTGCGGCAAAGAGGGTTGGTGGTGCTCGATGGACTGACGTCGCGAGGGGATGTCCTTGCCCTGGCCGAGCGGATCATGGACATCACCATCCATCGGGATAGCGCCCCGGACGGTCTGACCACCATTCGTGATACCGGCGTCCACGCAGGGCGGCGCGGATTCGCCGGGTTCACCGACCAGGAACTCGCACCCCACACCGAGCGGTCGAGTGTGCCGGCGCCGCCGCGGTTGATGCTGTTGGTCTGCGCGAGGCCGGCCGGCCGGGGCGGTGAGTGCCTGCTGACCGATGCCCGCGCCGTGCACGCCGAATTGGTGGCGAACCGACCTGAGGCGGCTGCGCGGCTGTCGGATCCTCGCACGGCGTTCTTCGGAGCCGGAGATGGCCACGCCACCCAGGTCTTCACCGTGCACCCTGACGGCCGCATATCGGTGCGACTGCGGCTGGACGGTCTCGCCCGTTGGAGCCCCATGGTTCAGCCCTACGTGCGTGACCTGCTGGACGCGGTGATCGCCCATCAGCGTCCGCTGCGGCTTGCGGCAGGCCAGGGCTATGTGCTGGACAACACCCGCTGGCTGCACGCCCGCAACGCATTCACCGGGCCCCGCCTGTGCTGGCGGGCGTTGGGGGAGCCGCGGTTCTGGCTTCCGACCGGGTTCGCGCCCGCACCCAAGACCTTCCCGGCCCGCAGACCTGAGGGGCCACGTGATGCTCCCATCGCTGCTGGTCGAGCAGCCCTTCTGATTGATCAGGACGTGGTCCCATGACTGAAGCGATGGCCGCATGGATGAAACTGGCTCTGCTTTCGCGCGGTGTCGCGATCGACTCATCCTTTGCCACCTGGTTCGCCGATCAGGCCGGGGCGGTACGCCGACGCAACTTCTACAACTCGCCGGTCTGGGCCGGTGACGCGGTCGTTCCGCAGGAGATCCGGCTCGCGGCTGGTGACAGGCAGCCGCCAGTGACGGTCGCGGTGAACGTCTACGGCGATGACACCTGGACTCTCCAAGCCGACGAGCATGGGTCGCGCGTGGTGAACTCCCGGCTCGGGCTCTCCTGCACGGTCGAGGTGATCGACGATCTGGAGTGCCTGCGGAGTTCTGTGCCCCTTGGCAATGCCGCGAACCTGTACGGCGGAAGCGCGTTGTCGTTCTTCTCCCCGCGGGCCTGCTACTTCTTCGCCGACCAGACGCAGTGCCGCTTCTGTTCCCTCGCCGGCACCGCCGCCGACACTCCCTTCGCGAACCGGCTCGCTCCGGCCCGGGTACGCGACGCCGTGTCGGCCGTGCTGGAGACCGAGCCGGGCCGCATCAACCAGGTGATGATCGTGGGAGGCAACGAACGCAACCTGGACACCGGATTCCTGCGCCACGTCGATCTGGTCAATGCCGCCGCCGAAGCGATCGGCGCGGCCGGAAGGACCGGCGAGGTGTCGGTGCACCTGGTGACGATGCCCCCACGCACCCTCGGGTTGATCAGCCGCCTGGACGGGATCGCGGACGTGCACGCCGGGTTCAACCTGGAAGCCTGGGACCCGGCGGCCTTCGAGCGGATCGCGCCGGGCAAGGCCGCCGACTACGGACACGCGGCGATCCTCGCTGCCCTTGAGCACCTCGTCGAAGTCGTCGGCGCCTACCGGGCACACTCCATCCTCATCGCCGGCCTGGAACCCCCCGCTACCACCCTTGAGGGCGCCGCGGCGCTGGCGGGGATGGGCGTATCCCCGATCATCAACGCCTTCCATTCCGACGTCCACTCGGCCATCGGCCTGTCGGTGCGGCCCTCGTACCAGCAGCTCGCCGAGGTCGCCTCCGGGCTGTCGGAGTTGCACGCGGCGTACCCGATCGAGCCCTACTGGAAAGGATGCGGCCGCAACGCCCTGGACTTCGAGGCCGCACAGGGCATGTTCACCGGCCCGCCCCCCGCTTTGGACGGTGCTTCATGATCGGGCCCGCCGGAAGCCAGCAGTCCCTGCACGCGTCCCTGCTACGGCTGACTCGCCAACCCCGCCCGTGGAACGAGGCCGAGGCGGCGCTGACCCGCGGCGGATGGACCGGTGCCCAGCTGGGCGGAGACCCGATCCGTCCCTACCTGGTCCACGCCGTCCCCGACCACGTCACCGTCACGGCGGTTCAACGGCCCCACCTGCCGGACCCGCCGATGGTGGCCGAACTTCTGCAGGCCCGATACGGTCCCCCTGCCGTCCGACACTGCGAGATAGAGCATGGTGGGCCGCTCTACCCGGACGCCAAGATCCTCAAGCTGAAGGCTTCGGCATCGCCCGCCCTGGCAGCCCGGCTGGCGATGCCCAGAGTCCTGCTGGTCGGTCTCGGCGACCGGGATCGCTATCGAGGCGCTCGGCTGCCGCTCGGAGTCGCGCGCCTTGCGTCCTGGCTGCGGTTCACCCACGCGGCCAAGGTCGACGTCATCGACTACAGCCTCCAGGACGACCCACTCGGCCGGGTCGCGGACGCACTCGCACAGCGCCCGGACGTGGTCGGTGTCGGCGTGAACTTCGGACAGTGGCGGCTCCTGTATGACTTTGCGGAGCTACTGGAGCACCAGACGACGGCGTGGGAGAAGCCGCCCGTGGTGGTGCTGGGGAACATCCTGGCGGCGTTCTCGCCCGAAGAGGCGACCAAGCCGTTCAAGCAGGCCGCCGGCGAGGGGCGGGTGCTGATCGCCACCGGGCTGGGAGAGCAGCCGCTGGAGTCGGTGTGCCGGACTCTCCACGCCCCGCAGCAGTGGCGCAGTATCCCGGGCCTGCGGCAACCGATCTCCGCTCCAGCAGCCATCGCTCCCGAACGTCGAGCTGGCCCTCAGCCGGTGAGAGCCGACGTTCCCACAAGCACAGCCCCAAGTCGGCCGCCATCACCCTGGCTAGTCGCCCCCGATGATTCTCTGGTGCTGGCGGTGATGGCCCAGGGCGGGCAGCTGGCGCTGGAGACCTCGCTGGGCTGCCAGTTCGGAGCGTGTACGTTCTGCCCCCGCGCGCACAAGGGCGCGGGGTGGCGGAGAACCGACGCCGGGGTCTGCGTAGCGGTTCTGGAACGCTTCTCACATCTGCGTACACCAGGCGGTAACGCAGTCGCGGTGTCGTTGGTCGACGAGGAGTTCTTCGGAGCCGAGGGTCTGGCCGATCCTCCACCCGGCCGGTCCAAGGCCGCCAGGATCCTCACCGCGTTGGAGGAACTAGGGATCACCTACGAGGTCTACACGCGGCTGGAGCAGCTGTTCGACCGGCGGCGCTCACCGCGATGGAACCTGCAGCGAGCCAGGCTGCTGGCCCAGGCCGCACCCCACATGCGGCGCCTGTTCGTCGGGGTGGAGTCCGGCTCGGCCTCGCAGCTGCGGCGCTACGGCAAGGGACAGACCCTCACCCAGACCGTGGACGCGCTCCGGATCGCCTCCGTGCTGGGGGTGCCACTGGAGTTCGGGTTCATCACCTTCGATCCGCTGCTCTCCCCTGATGAACTGGCCGAGAACCTGGCATTCCTGGCCCGCACCGACGTGCTGTGCGAGCGGCACCCGGACGGCCCCACCGCAGCCGTTGCCGCGGTCGGGCACTACCTCAACGGAGCCGACCAGCCAACGTCCGCAGACCCGGTGTACCAGCACGTCGCCTACATGGCGACCGAGCTGGAGGTGCTGGCCAACAGCCGCTACGCCGATCATCTCCACCGCCGCCACCCCGATCTCCTGGACGAGTACAACCCGGCGTTCTGCCGGTTCGAAGCCCGCTACGCCCACAAGCAGATCGAGCAGATCGCCGGATGGTGCAGGGTGTGGACCGAAGGTATGTTCACCACCGTCTACCAGGCACGCATGGCCGCCCGGTCCGCCGGACCAGGCGGCGCCACCGACGCCACCGAGCTCGTGCGCCGCTACCGCGACGCGACCTTCACCCTCCTGGTCACCCTGACCGACCGCTTCCTGCCCGGCCTGCGCCTCCCCCGGCAGTTCGTCACACCCACTGCCCCAGCCGATGTGATGGCCCTGCTGGTCGCCGAGTCGGTGAAGGTCACCGGCCGTCCCCTCACCTTCGACACCGGCCTGCTGGAGCGACACCGTGATCGGTGACCAGACGATCGTGTGCGCCGGGACTTTGTCCGCCATCACCTGCTACCGCGTCGCCTCCCTGCTCCTGGACGGGTACGGAGAACACGCCGAGGCCATGACGCTGCTCGGCAACGACGCCGTGATCGTCGCCCGGTTGCTGCACGCTGCCCGGGAGCCTGTGTCCTGCCTGCTCATCGGCCCCACCGACGGCGACGAGCGTGCGCTCGGTGACGCCGCGCCAGGGCTGGAGGTACGCACCGCCGGGCGCCGCTCTGGACCGGTCACCCGGTCGGCCACGCTGGAGGCCACTGACGGACGGCGGTACTGGCTTCTGCCTCCGGCTCCTCCCACACCCGATCCTTCGCCTCTCCCCCCACCTGTGGCGGGCGCATGGGTGTACGTCGACCTGTACGACGAACTAGAGGACACCGTCATCGCGTGGCTGGCCAGATGGGCTCCTTCCCGCCTGGTCGTGAATCTGTCGGGATCCCGACACAGCGCGAAAAGCGCGAGACTCGCTCCCTTCCATCCACTGCTGATCCAGGCGAGCCTCCCCCACACGTACCCTGCCGCCGCCCTCGAAGGCGCCGCCCGCAAGCTGCGTTCCGCGGCGTCCGCGTCCTACACCTTGGTCTCGGCCGGGCCGGGCGGGTTCGCCCTGGCGGGACCCGCCGGGTCATGGCAGCGCCGCCCCCAGCAGATCGTCACCGGCACGGCCTTGGGCAGCGGCGCCGCCCTGTCCGCCGGTGCGGTGGCCGGCCTGGCCCACGGGGCCGACGGCGCGGACCTGGCAGACGCAGCCGCCGACAGCGTTGCCGCGTACCTGGGTGCGGGAGTTCCGTCGTGATCGTGTGCATCGAAGGCATCAACGGCAGCGGAAAGACCACCCTGGCCCACACCCTGGCCAGGAGGTGGCCTCACGGGAACGCGCAAGCGATCGATCCCGTGCTGCACACCGGGTTCGGCGCGACGGTCAGGACCGCCATCATGACCACGGAGGCTCTCACCGCCGACGCCGAGACGCTCGCGTTCGCCTCCGCCAGGCTCCACACCGCCGCCGTCCTGGCCGCCGACCGGTGTCCGCCCGCGCACCAGTTGATAGTGCTCGAGCGGTGGGCAGGCGCGGTCACCGCCTACGGGACCGTGGCAGGAGCCTCCCCCTTCCTGCTCCGGGCGTTGGAAGGGGCGCTGGCCGGTGCGCTGCCGGTCGATGTGCCCGTCCTTCTCGACGTGCCCGGCGACGTCGCCGAAGAACGCCTGCGCGGCCTTGGCACCCGGAACAGATTCGAAACCCAAGGGCCCGGCTACCTGGAGCGGGTGCGACGCCACTACCTGACCTGGGCGTCGATCCGGCAAGTGCCCGTCATCAACGGACAACAAGCCACCCTCACCGCCGCCGAACAGGTAACCGGCCTGATCGAAGCATGGGCGGCGGCGACCGGCGCCGCCCCGCGGACCGACGCACAGGAGAACGCGTGAAGCACATCGAAGTCGAGCAGAAATTCGCGCTGGCCGAACCGGACGCGCTGCGCGATCACCTCAGCGAACTGGGCGCGGTCATCGCCGGGTCCTCCCGCCAGGTGGACGTGTACTACAACCACCCGTCCCGGGACTTCCTGGCGCACGACGTGGTGTCGGAATGGCTGCGGCTACGGCTGGAGGAGCCGCAATCGGGACCGGTGACCGCTTCGATCAACTTCAAGAGATGGCTTCCGCTCGGAGCGGCCGAGGCCACCCACGCCCAAGAGTACGAATCGGCACTCACCGACCCCGAAGCCGTCTCCCACCTGCTGGCCGCGCTCGGCTTCACCGAGATCATCACCGTCACCAAGCACCGGGAACGATGGCAGATGCCCACACCCTCCGGTGCGGTCGAGGTCGCCATCGACGAGGTCGACGATCTCGGCGGATTCGTGGAATTCGAATACGCCGCCGACGGAGGCCTGGACCAGGCCACCAACGCCATCACCGACGCCGTGAAGTCGATGACCTCACGTGGGATCAACCTTGCCGGCCGCGACCGGCGCGGGTACCCCTACCTGCTGCTCGACCGCAAGCAATGAGCCCACCCCACCAGAACGGCTCACCACCCGTGCGCGATGAAGCCCTCACCGGCCCCGATCGCGGCCATGGCCGCGGAGACATACCCGACCACCGGGACTCCACCGGTCGAGCCGACGAGATCAGCGGGGTCGGCCCAGATCAGCCCAGAGCACTTATGAGGCTCCGCATTGACCACCTCGCCCATCCACCGCCGAGCCGAGAAGAAGAACGAGACCCGCGCACCTGGCTCGCCCGGAGTACGACGGTGCATCACATGCGCGAACGACACATCCGCGGGGTCAACGACCACTCCGATCTCTTCCTTGGCCTCCCGGATCGCGGCGGCATCGGCCGGCTCCCCGGCCTCAACATGCCCGGCTGGAAGGGAGGCATGACCGTCCATGTAGCCGGTGTTCGCCCGCACCAGCAGCAGCACACGACCGTCCTGGCGAGCCAGGAGCAGATGTGTGTCAGCGATAAGTGCAGGGTGTTCACGCGTAGTCACCCGCAGCACCGTAGCCGACGACCGCCTGCACCCAGAGTCCATCAGCGAGGTTGCGCGGGATACGAAGCTGGCCTCCCTGGTATTGCCCCGGCACCGCCGAAGAGCTACCACTCGCCCAAGCCGCCGATGAAAGTAGGCCCGGTCCACGGCGCAACGGAAGGTCGCCCCTGATGATCGGCGCAACCAGCCACCCCCTCACCCTCACCCTCGCCCGCCCCTGCCACCGGGCAGCCAACGGAGCAGACCGATGAGGCCCCGCAAGAACAGCCACCCGTCCAAGGGTGGGCATGGTGAACCCGGCGCGGCGCCCTTGGGCCCGGAGCTGTCCGAGCATCGCTGGCATGCCAAGGCCGCGGAGCTGTCGGAGACCGGGATGCTCACGATGGCGCGGCGGTTGCCCGCGCTGATCGGGCAGGTGATGCGGCTGGCGTGGCCGGCCAGCCGGGCCGATCTGGCGGCCACGGTGGGGTTCAACGCGGCGGTCGGGGTGTTCACCGCGTTCGGGTTGCTGGCCACCACCCGGGTGCTGACCGCGTTGCTGGCCGCCGGCCCCACCCCGGACCGGGTGCGGGCCGCGGCCCCGGCGCTGCTAGTGGTCGGCGCGGCGGTGACGGTGCGGGCGGTCAGGGGATGTCGAATTGGTTGGTGATGGAAGGGCTCAGGTCCCGGTGTGGGGCTGGCGGTGCAGCCGTGCGCCTGGCGCCCGGTATGCGACGGGCCCTACCGTTGGCGGGGGCAATCCGGCGTTCTGGTGTCCCACCGTGGCGTTCCGTCCAATTATCAGTCGCGGGAGAGGCTTTTGTGAGCTCGAAGGTGCGGGCGATCGTTACACCCGTCCGGCGGGCATGGAGCGGGATTCCTCTGCTGCGTGCCCCGTCACGGGCTCGAACCGGCATGCCCGTCCCCGCTCACACGGGAGCAGACACCGGCTTGGTTGGCCTCCTGACGGTGACGGGGCCAGGCTCCGCGCGGAAGAGGGACGGGTTATCGCCCTCACGAGCCCCACCACCACTGACCAGGGAAAACGCGAGAATTCCCGGCTTATCCCCCGACCAACATGTCCTGATTTGTCCCCTGGCAGCTCGATGGCGGCTCGGCGGCTCAATCCGGGCCCGGCGTCCGCCCTGGTGGCACCTCGGAACCGAGGTACTCTTCGCCCGCTCAAGTCGGTCATGTCACCCGCAGAACCGGCGGCCAGTGCCGCCAGAGCAGTCAGCAACGCACTTCCGCGGGCATGAATCCGCAGGCTCGCATCCGAGGTGGCGGCGTGTTCGGCGAAGACGGCTTCAGGCCAGGTTCGACCGGCTTGGACCCAGCGGAGCACCACGGCACCCGCGCGGATCAGCATGATCGTCAAATACGCCACCGGGCCACCAGCACGGCATACGCGCGGGTCTGAACCTTCACCGGGCACCAGGCCCGCATTCCTCCCTAGCCAGGTCAACGTTACAGACGCTCCATGATTCATTCTCGCCGATACCCATCGGCGTGGGGGCTCAGACACGGTCTCCTTCGGTCAAACCGGCATTGCACCGGTAACATTGGTACGTGAGCCCCGTCCTCTGAGGACCTGCGGAGCAGAGGAGACCTGTGTGAGTCAGCCGTGGCTGTCCGCCGACGACATCGCCGCGCACCTCGGCGTCACCAAGGACACCATCTACACATGGATCGCCGACAAGGGCATGCCCGCCCACAAGATCGGCCGCCTGTGGAAGTTCCAGGCCAGCGAGGTCGACGGCTGGGTCCGCCGCGGAGGCGCCGCAGCACGTGAGCCTGATAAGGCGGGTGACTGACAGCTTGCGCATTATCGACAATGTCTCCGATCTACTCGGTGATGACCTAAAGGCCACAATCACTCTCGGCTCAAAGGTGCGCATCGCCGCATCAACGTTCTCGATCTTCGCGTTCGAGGCCCTGCGTAAAGAGCTGGAGCACGTCTCCGAACTGGAGTTTGTCTTTACCTCGCCTTCCTTCGTGACCGAGAAAGCCACAGACAAGCTCCGCAAGGAACGCCGTGAGTTCTTCATTCCGAACGGAACCGCGGAGTCGACCCTGTCGGGCTCGGAATTCGAGATCAGGCTGCGCAACAAGCTGACCCAGCGGGCCATCGCCCGCGAGTGCGCCGACTGGGTGCTCCAGAAGGCGACGTTCAGGTCCAATGCGACCGGAAACCCGATGCAGCAGTTCGCCGTCATCGACGACACAACGGCCTACACCCAGATTCAAGGGTTCACCACCGCCGACCTCGGCTACGAACGCGGCAATGCCGTTTCAAGTTTCGTGAACCGTCTCGACGATGCGCCGATGACATCGCAGTACATGAAACTGTTCGACCAGATCTGGGCCAACCCCGAGCAGCTCAACGACGTCACCCAGGCCGTACACGACCACATCGCCAGCGTGTACGCGGAGAACTCGCCCGCGCGCATCTACTTCCTGATCCTGTACAACCTGTTCGCGGAGTTTCTCGATGACATCAGCGAGGACGTCCTGCCCAACGACAGGACCGGCTACCAGGAGACGATGGTCTGGCAGAGCCTGTACAACTTCCAGCGTGACGCCGCGACCGGCATCATCAACAAGCTGGAGACCTACAACGGCTGCGTTCTCGCCGACTCCGTGGGTCTGGGAAAAACTTTCACCGCGCTGGCGGTGATCAAGTACTACGAGCTGCGCAACAAGTCCGTGCTGGTGCTGTGCCCGAAGAAGCTCGCCGATAACTGGACGAACTACAACGCCAACCTCACGACCAACATCTTCGCCGGCGACCGGTTCAACTACGACGTCCTCGCCCACACCGACTTGTCCCGCACCAAGGGCGAATCCCTTGGCCTGCGCCTGGACCGGATCAACTGGGGCAACTACGACTTGGTCGTCATCGACGAGTCGCACAACTTCCGCAACGCCGACTACGCCGAGGAGAAGGAATCCCGCTACCAGAGGCTCATGCGGCAGGTCATCCGCGAAGGTGTGAAGACCAAGGTGCTGATGCTTTCGGCCACCCCAGTGAACAACCGGTTCAACGACCTGAAGAACCAGCTCCAGCTCGCCTACGAGGGCGAGTCGGAGAACCTCGCGCAGCACCTGAACCTCTCCACCACGATCGAAAAGGTCTTCTCCGACGCACAACGGGTGTTCAACGAGTGGTCCAAGCTCGACACCGAGCAGCGGACTACCGACCGCATCCTCCAGATGCTCAACTTTGACTTCTTCGAACTCCTCGACTCGGTCACCATCGCGCGCTCCCGCAAGCACATTCAAGCCTTCTACGACACCACCGAGATCGGCGCCTTCCCCGAACGCCGCATCCCGCTCTCGATCCGGCAACCCCTCACCGACCTGCCGGACGCGCCAGACTTCAACGACATCTTCGAGCAGCTCCAGGCGCTCACCCTGGCCGTGTACACGCCGCTGGAGTACGTGTTCCCAAGCAGACGGACGAAGTACGAAGACCTGTACAACGTCACTGCGGGGAGCGCTCGCTCCAACCTGGGACAGGCGGGCCGTGAGCAAGGGCTGAAAAAGCTCATGACTGTGAACCTCCTCAAACGGTTGGAAAGTTCCGTCGAGGCGTTCCGCCTCACACTGACGAAGATTCAGGAGTCCGTGACCCGTACCTTGGGACGCATCGGCAACCATGCGGGCGCCCTCGCCGACATCGCGCCCGACCTTGCCGGGCTCGACTTGGACTTGGACGACGCCGACGACGCGAACATCGAGGCGCTGTCCTTCGGCGAGAAAATCAAGATCGATTTCGACGACCTCGACATCGAGTCCTGGCAGCGCGACCTGTGGAACGACCAAAAGACCCTGCGTGAACTCCTCGACGAGATGCACCGTGTCACCGCCGAACATGACCTCAAGCTCCGCAAGCTCACGCAGCTTATCGAGCACAAGGCCCAGCAACCCATCAACCCGGGCAACCGCAAAGTGCTCGTCTTCTCGGCGTTCGCCGACACCGCCGAGTACCTCTACCGAGAACTGGCGCCCACCCTGGCCGCCGCAGGGCTGGAGACAGCCGTCATCACCGGAGGCAGCCACGGCGCGAAGAGCACCCTGGGCCCCGGCTACGACGTCCAGCAGGTCATGGCGCTCTTCTCGCCCCGGTCGAAACAGCGCCACCTGATCATGCCGAACGAGACTCGCGAGCTGGATGTGCTTATCGGCACCGACGTCATCAGCGAGGGACAGAACCTTCAAGACTGCGATTACCTGATCAACTACGACATCCACTGGAACCCCGTCCGGATCATCCAGCGCTTCGGTCGCATCGACCGGATCGGCTCCCAGAACACCCAGATTCAGCTGGTTAACTTCTGGCCCGACATCTCCCTGGACGAGTACATCAACCTCAAGGCGCGAGTCGAGAGCAGGATGGTGATCGCCGATCTCGCCGGCACCGCCGATGACAACGTCCTTACCCTCGAAGACTCCGACGCCGCCTTCCGCAAGGAACAGCTGCGCAAGCTCCAGGATGAGGTCATCGAACTGGAGGACGTCCGCACCGGCGTCTCCATCACCGATCTCGGACTCAACGACTTCCGCATGGACCTCCTCGGATACATCAAGGAATACGGCGACCTCGCCGCAGTACCCAAGGGCCTGCACGCCGTCATCCCCGCCGACCCGGAGACGGGCCTCGTGCCCGGGGTGATCTTCGCCCTCCGCAACGTCAACGCCGATGAACACATCAACCGCGGCAACCGCCTCCACCCGCACTACCTCGTCTACCTCGACGACCAAGGCCAGGTGATCGGCGACCACACCGAGGCCAAGCACCTGCTCGATCTCCTGCGCGCCGGATGCCGCGCCCACGAGGAACCCGTCACCGAGGTCGTGCACGCGTTCAACGCCGCCACCGGTGAAGGCGCCCAGATGAGCAGGTACTCCGAACTACTCACCAACGCCATACACTCGATGATCCACGTCACCGAAGAACGTGACATCGACAGCCTCTTCACTCGCGGCCACACCACCGCCCTGACCCAAACCATCGCCGGGCTCGACGACTTCGAACTCACCGCATTCATCGCCGTCGTCAACCGCGCCGAGGCGGGCGACTCCAGTGACTGACCTGCTGTACCAGTGGCCCGCCGCGGCGAAGTTCGGAAGCCGAGTACCCAAGGGAAAGTTCTACGAACGAAGCACGGTCGCCACCGCCGTGCGCGAAAAATTCGTGTCCGAAGTTCACCGCATCACTTGGGCCTACAAACTCGCCGAAGCGACCATCAACCTCCCCGGCAGCACCACCGTGCCCGAGGTCCAGGTCTTCCAGATCGACACCAACGGCAGTGACGTCTCCGAGTCCGTGCTCACTGCGATCGACAAAGCCATCCAGTACCCGATCATCTTCGAGGTCACCCGAACACTCGACGGCGCACGACAGGTGCGGACGGTGGCAGCACACAAGCAGCTCGGCTCCGGTGCCCCGAAGCTCAGCGCCTACTACACGACCGGCTGGCAGCCCGCCGACGCCGATCGACAGCCGCTCCCGACAGCGGTCACCCTGCCCGCCCTCTACACAGCACTGTTGGAACCGCTGACCCCCATAGCGGCGCGACCAGGCGAGCAAGTGTCAGAGGTCGCCGCGAGACTGAACCTCGCGCGGAAGCTCGAACGCGAGATCGCCGCCCTGGAGCGCAAACTCCGCACCGAGCCGCAACTCAATCGCAAGATTGAGCTGCGCCGCACCCTCAAGACTAAACAAGCACAACTGAAACAGCAGAGGTAACCCGTGGAGAAACTACGCATGACGTCGCCAGACCTGACGAACGCCAACATCGACAGGCTCGCCGAGCTGTTCCCGACCGTCATCACGGAGGCCATCGACGCCGACGGCAACGTCACCAGGGCGATCGACTTCGACCTGCTACGCCAGGATCTCTCTGATCATGTGGTGGAAGGACCGCAAGAGCGCTATCAGCTCGACTGGCCCGGTAAGCGCGCCGCCGCGTTCGTCGCCAACGCCCCCATCGCAAAGACCCTCCGCCCGGCACGTGAAGAGTCCGTCAACTTCGACACCACCAAGAACCTCTTCATCGAAGGCGACAACCTCGACGCACTCAAGCTGCTTCAAGAGTCCTACCTCGGCAAGGTCAAGCTGATCTACATAGACCCGCCGTACAACACCGGCGGAGACTTCATCTACGACGATGATTTCGCGGAAAGCGTCGAGTCTTTCCTCACCCGTTCGGGTCAAGTCGATGCGACTGGCAACCGCTTGGTCGCGAACAGTGAAACTAACGGTCGCTACCACTCCGACTGGCTCAGCATGATGTACCCGCGTCTTAAGTTGGCGCGAAATCTGCTCAAGGATGACGGTACAATCTTCATTTCCATCGACGATCACGAGGTCGACAACCTACGTAAGCTGTGTGATGAAGTTTTTGGTGCGCAAAACTTCGTCGCCCAGATCATCTGGCAGAAGGTCTACTCGCCGAAGAATTCTGCACAGTGGTTCTCGGAAGATCACGATTACATCGTCTGCTATGCCCGAGATAAGATGCAGTGGCAGCCAAATCAACTTCCACGCACCGCAGAAATGGAAGCGCGCTACAAGAATCCAGACGGCGATCCGCGCGGACCGTGGAAGGCGAGTGATCTAGCTGCTCGAAACCGATACGATGCGGGCGTCTACCCAATCACGACCCCATCGGGTCGTGTTATTGGTGGTCCGCCACGCGGAAGCTACTGGCGCTTCAGCCGGCAGAAGTTTGACGAACTCAATGCGGACGGACGCATTTGGTGGGGGTTGGATGGTAGTAACGTACCCGCCGTTAAGCGATTTTTGACGGAGGTGGCTGGGGGTCGCACGCCGCAGACACTTTGGACCTACCGCGAAGTGGGACACACCCAGGATGCGAAGAAGGATTTGCTCAAGTACGTTCCATTTGAGCACACCGAGAACGTTCTGAACTCGGTCAAGCCCGTGCAACTCATTCAACGGGTACTCCAGCTCGCAACCTCTGCCAATTCCGAGGACATCGTCCTTGACTTCTTCAACGGCAGCGGCACAACACCCCATGCCGTTCTGACTCAAAATGCGACTGACGGCGGTAATCGCCGATTCATTTCGGTACAGGTTCACGAGCCCCTGACCAAGCCGGAGCCAACTTTCGAATCTATTCTCGGCATGAGCCTCGAACGGCTCAAAAACGTTGCCGCCGAGCTCACCAAGGAACTACAGTCACCAGACGCCGGCTATCGCCTCGTCCGCGTCGACACGACAAACATGGCCGACGTACTGCGTTCACCAGACGAGACAAGTCAGCTCGCCCTCGATCAACTCGAAGGCAGCGTGAAGGCGGGCCGCTCCAGCGAGGATCTCTTGTTCCAGGTGCTGCTCGATTGGGGCCTCGAACTGACAATGCCCATCAGCATCCAGCAGATCGACGGGCACCAGGTGTTCGTTGTCGAGGACGGTGCGCTGATCGCCTGCTTCGACGAGCGAGTCAGCGTAGAGCTGGTGAATGCCATCGCTAAGCGGCAACCGCTTCGCGCGGTGTTCCGCGACTCCGGTTTCGCGTCGGACGACGCGCGGATCAACGCGGAGCAGATTTTCCGTGAGGTTTCTCCTGTGACCGATGTGAAGGCGATTTGAGCGGGATGAAGCTTCAGTTCAAGGTCCAGCAGTACCAGACCGACGCCGTCGACTCGGTCGTCGAGGTCTTCGATGGGCAACCCAAGAATGGCGCCATCTCGTACCAGATCGACCCTGGCAAGCTGATCCCGGCGGCGAACCCTGCGCTGTTCGAGACGAACGAGAGGCCCGACTCGGGGTTGCGCAACGCCGAGATCGCGCTCAGTGGCGCCCAGCTTTTGGAGAACGTCCATAAGGTCCAGCGGTCCCGCAACCTGCCGTTGGCAGGCAAGCTTGTCGACAGCAAGGCCGCGCCCGGTGCCCCGAACCTGGACATCGAGATGGAGACGGGTACGGGCAAGACCTATGTCTACATCAAGACGATCATGGAGCTACACAAGCGGTACGGCTGGTCGAAGTACATCATCGTCGTCCCGTCGATCGCGATTCGCGAGGGCGTGAAGAAGTCCTTCGACGTGACCGCGGACCACTTTCAGCAGCTATACGGAACTAAGCCGCGGTCATTCATCTACAACTCTTCACAGCTGCACGAGTTGGAGCGATTCAGCTCCGATGCTGGCGTGCAGGTAATGATCATCAACATCCAGGCGTTCAACGCGACCGGCAAGGACAATCGGCGCATCTACGACGTGCTCGACGACTTCCAGTCCCGTCGCCCGATCGACGTCATCGCTGCGAACCGGCCGATCGTCATCATCGACGAACCACAGAAGATCGGTGCCGCGAAGTCTCTCGACGCTCTCTCACGCTTCCACGGGTTGGTGATGCTGCGTTACTCGGCCACCCATAAGGTCGAACACACCAAGGTGCACCGCCTCGACGCCCTCGACGCGTACAACCAGAAGCTGGTCAAGAAGATCGCGGTCCGCGGCATCACGGTCAAGGGGCTGGCCGGTTCAAGCGCCTACCTATATCTGGACGCGATCGAGATCGCCAAGGGAGCGAAACCCCGTGCCCGCGTCGAGATCGAAGTCCAGACCCAGTCCGATATCAGGCGGCAGGTGAAGCGGCTCGACGTCGGTGCGAACCTGCATGACAGGTCGAAGGGGATCGAAGCCTATAAGGGTCTGTTCATCACCGAGATCGACGCGAACCGCGACGTGATCGAGCTGAGCAACGGCGACGTCGTTGCCGCGGGTCAGCTCGCCGATCGCGACGTCACGGAGGAGACGAAGCGTCGGATCCAGATTCGCGAGGTCATCCGCGCGCATCTGGACAAGGAGCGCGAGCTGTTCAGCCAGGGCATCAAGGTGCTCTCGCTGTTCTTCATCGACGAGGTCGCCAAGTACCGCGATTACGACCGTGAGGACACCCTCGGCGACTATGCGCGCTTCTTCGAGGAGGAGTACGCGGCGATCCGCGACGAGGTGCTCGGCAAGCTGACTATCGATGACGCCACGTCCGAGTACCAGGCCTACCTCCGTCGGGACGAGGTGCGGCGGGTGCATGAAGGCTACTTCTCGATCGACAAGAAGTCCAAGCGCCAAATCGATGGAAGGGTCTCCGGGCGCGGCGACGACAAGGGTCAGTCCACGGACACCGCAGCGTACGACCTCATCCTCAAGGACAAGGAACGTCTCCTGTCGTTCGCCGAGCCGGTGCGGTTCGTCTTTTCCCACTCGGCGCTGCGCGAGGGTTGGGACAACCCGAATGTGTTCGTCATGGGGATGCTCAAGAAGAGCGACAACACGGTGTCCCGCCGGCAGGAGATCGGCCGCGGTCTGCGTCTGTCGGTCGATCAGCACGGTGAGCGCATGGACAACCCGGTCACCGTGCACGACATCAACGAGCTCACCGTCGTCACCGACGAGTCTTACACCGACTTCGTCACCGGACTCCAGAAGGAGATCTCCGAGTCCTTGGCTGCACGGCCTCGGAAGGCGAGCGTCAAGTTCTTCGCCGGCAAGACCATCCAGACACCCGACGGCGAGTCCATTGTCGAGGAGGTGGTCGCGCAAGCGCTGTACAAGTACCTCATCAAGAACGATTACCTCAACGACGACGACACGATCTCGGATACCTACAAGCTGGCCAAGGACTCCGGGGCGCTCGCTGAGCCGACCTCGGAGGTGCTGCGCTCGGTCATCGACTTCATCTTGCCGCTCGTCGACGCGCTCTACATCGAGGTGCCTGACCTGATCGACGGCCGCAAGCCGAAGAAGGTGCCGCTCAACGAGGCCAACTTCGCAAGGAAGGAGTTCCAGGCACTCTGGGGCCGGATCAACCACAAGGCCGTGTATCAGGTCGAGTTCGACTCGGCCGAGCTGATCCGCAAATCCATTGCCCATCTCGACACGCACCTGAACGTCGCGCCGATGCAGTATGTCGTCCAGGCCGGTGAGCAACGCGATCAACTGGAGTCCGATGACCTCACCAGCGGCGCCGGCTTCGCGGTGTCGAGCACCCAGACCCACACCGAGTCCGTGAGTGCAGGCTCGCAGGTGAAGTACGACCTGTTGGGCGAGATCACGGAGAAGACCAAGCTCACTCGCCGCACGGCCGCGGCGATCCTGCGTGGCGTGCATCCCACCATTTTTGCGAAGTTCCGGCTCAACCCGGAGCAGTTCATCGCCGAGGCGACCCGGCTGATCAACGAGCAGAAGGCCACCGTGATTGTCGATCATCTGACGTACGACGCGCTGGAGGACCGATTCGACTCGGCCATCTTCACCGAGAATCAAACCAAACAAGACCTCACCCATGCCGGTGGCAAGCTCACGAAGCACATCTACGACTACGTGGTGACCGATTCCAAGATCGAGCGGGCCTTCGTGACCGAGTTGGACACCAGCACGGAGGTCGCGGTTTACGCGAAGCTGCCACGCGGCTTCTTCATCCCGACCCCGGTCGGCGACTACAACCCGGACTGGGCCATCGCGTTCACCGAGGGCAGCGTCAGGCACGTCTACTTCGTCGCCGAGACCAAGGGCTCGCTCTCGACTCTCCAGCTCAAGGGCGTCGAGGAGGCCAAGATCGAGTGCGCCCGCAAGTTCTTCGCCTCACTAAACGCAAAGAACGGCCAGAACGTCACCTACGACGTCGTCACCGACTACACCGAGCTGATGCAGCTCGTCTCGGCGTAGGGCATTTGCATGTGGGGCAACCAGCCACAACTCGACAAATGGCGATCTCAATTGTGCGGGTGCCGAAAGTTTCGTCCGCGCGGGTCAAGCAGCATTCTCGTACTCGTTGAGGATCCCGCCCAGACGTTGCCTTTTTCGGATGCTCAGGCAGGCGATCTGGTTCGGGTCGGTGATCGCTGAAGGCAGCGGCTTCAAGGGGGCGCGCGGTGGTGATGCCTTGGTGAGGCCGATGCTCGTTGTGGAAGTTCTCGAACTCGCGGAGGGCGTCGAGCCGGTGCCGCTGGTTCCAGACCAGCGTGTGGGGTTCCATTACCCTGTCGCGCTTTCTGACCTGCGACGTTGCGGCCGACTGGTGAGGACAAGGCCAACTGCCGATACTCATTGATCAGACCGCCCAGGACCCTGCGCCGTCGTATTCTCGCCGTCGTCATGTGGGTTATCACGGCCGTGGTGATGTCGTCGCGGTCTGGTCGCAGCAGACTCCGGGCTCGGTGCGGACGATGCCGGCTATGGTGCACGGCGTACTCATCCAGGGCCGCGTGCAGGTGGCGTGGCCCAGTGATCAGCAGTCGATCGGCGACCTCGGCCCGCACGGTACGTATCCATCGTTCGGCATAGGCGTTCGCTTTCGGGCTTCGTGGCGGGATCTTCACCACCCTGATCCCGGCAGCCTTGAGCACGGCATCGAACGCTGCGGTGAACCGGCCCGCCCGAGCGCGCACCAGGAAACCGAACCCCCCAGACCCATCAGCAGATTCTGGGCCTGCTGCACCGTCCACACTCCGTCCGGGTGCGCGCTCACACCCGGGAGATGAATGTGGCGGCTGCCCACCTTCATCACGAAGAACAGATAGACCCGGCTCAAGGTAACCGCGCAGTCGACATGGAAGAAATCGCAGGTCGGCATGGTCGAGGCCTGCGTGCGCAGGAGCTACCGCCATGTGCATCGGCGGCGTTGCGGCGCGGGCAGTATCCGTAGCCGCTTCAGCACCCGCCGCACGTGGACGCTCCACCCGGATGCCCAGACCAGACAACTCGCCCTGGATCCCCCGGCACCCCAAGCTCGGGTTCTCGCAGGCTATGTGCTCGATCAGCACCACGAGCCGGGCATCGACCGGCGTCCGGCCACCGCGGCGAGGATAGGTCCACCGCCATCGGACCAGGCGCCGACGCCAGCGCAACAGCGTCTCCGGTACACCAGCCGACTCATCCTCGCCGGTCTGGGCAGCAGCCAGGCCAGGGCGGCGATCACCACCCGGTCGGCACAGTCCAGTTTGGGCCTGGGTTCTGCCGCCGCAACACCGCGACCTCCTGGCGCAGCACCAGCAACTCCGCGTCCTTCGACGCCGTCGAACGCGCCAGCAGCGCCATCCACCCGGCCAAGCGAACGAACATCAATACAGCATCCGCACCATCACAAGCACACGATCCTGCCAGCACAATGCCCACCACGGCTGGCATACCGGCAGGTCAGACACCTATGCCCCGTTTTGAAACACCACAGGGGCGTTCAGGAGGCGCGCGCAGGAAGCACCAGCAGGGTTCCGTCGCTATGCTTCTCGATCTCGATCACGACGTCACCTTTGGGCGCAGAAGCACTGTGACCTGCGCCGAGTGCCCGGAGCCGGTACGACGCGTCGAGCAGGCTGTCGACCTGCTTTCGAGTCATGACCTTGTCGATGAGCCGCTTCGGGGACCGCAACTCGAGCGCCGACAGTCGCATGAGGACGTTCTCCACGCGAGCTTCCAGATCGTTGATCCGCTGCTGGTCGTCGCGCAGGCTGCGGACGAAGTTCTCGAACGGGTTCTCGTAATCGCTCTGCCCCGCCTCCACCCCTTGCAGGACGACTACGCGACGCTTGAGAGCAATCGCGAGCGCAGCCAGTTCAAGGTGGGCCCGAAACTCGCCGCCGTCTTCCGTGACACCTGGGAATGCAGCTTCCAGTTCGGCAACATCGACATGGTTGCCGACCACACCGTCGAGCGTGGCCTCCCACTTCTTCACCCGGCGTTCTGCGTTCTGCGTAGCCGTGCTGATCGCATGCACAGCGGAGTCCAAGCCGAGCGATGCTCCGACCTTGCCGCGGTCAAGGAGCAAAGCCGTTGCCTTGTCGATGGCGTCACGACAGCCGTCGAGCTCGCTGCGCTCCGCCTCCAGCCTGTCGTCGTGGAGCTTCTCCAAGAGTTCAGTGATGTTCTCGATGGCCTTCTGGCGTTCGTGATCGGCGTAGGCGCTGGCGCCGACCGCCACCGCCATGAGAACGAGCGGAGCGGCCACTGTCATCGCGGTGCCCGCTACGGCCGTCCCGGCGGCCGCGCCGACGGCGGTTCCGGCTGCTCCTGCAGATGCCGCCTCGACCGGCACGAAGGAGGCCTTGGCGGCGATGACCTTCTTGCCCGTGACCGCGATCAAGTCGCCGTACACGCCGCCGTCAACAGCCTTGGACCGCATGGGCCTCACGAGTCCCTTGCCCACCTGCGATGCAACCTTCGCAGGAACAACCATGCGGTAGAGCACCTCGCTGGACTCCGCAACGTGGGCGACAGCCGGGACCTTCTGCGCGTTGGCAGCCACGAGCCGAGATAGTTCTTGGGCGAGGGGGCTCATCGCGTCGAGCGGCAGACCAGTCGATCGGTCACGCTTCGCCGGGAGAGAGTGAGCCTCCAACGTGACCAACGGGGCCGATGCGAACGCTGCGAGGGCTGAGCGCAGTTCGGACAGGCGCTCCGGTGTAAGGGTCCCCTCGTCGGCGAATGCGGGAACAGTCAAACCCTGGGTTGTGGACAGGGTCCAAACGGGCACGATTGTGCCGTCTACGTCGCTCATGAAACTCCTCGATCAGGGTCCACACGATATCTGCCGGAGCCGACGGATTTGGTGCTCTCGACAGGGATGTGCCGGCGATGCGGGCAGCGTTTCGTAGCGCCGCTCTCAATCCGTAGGTTGTGGGTTCGAGTCCCACGCAACCCACCAAGCCGGTCCAGTGGTTCGCGTTCGCGCTTCACCGAACCCGGTGGACTCCACAGGTCGAGCAGGGACGCGAGCAACAGGTCCTCGAGTCGATCGTGATTGAAGGGTTTGGTTCTGTAGGTGTGGTTGCCTTCGAATCTGCACCGGGGAAGAGCCCGCCGCAGTCACTTGACCGGTGACAAGGCGATGCGTCGGGCCCACCACTGGACCTGCTGGCCGGCCCGGCGGCCGGTTCGCGCGCCGCCGATGCGGTCAAGGCGAACAGCCCCGGCTCGTTCTCACTCGCCCAACCCCACTCGACCAGCCGCTTCAGCTTGGACAGCAATCCCGCCCGCTTGGCCGCCGAGTCCTCCAGCCCCATCACGGCCGCGATCTGCCCGGCCCGCATCGCCGCGGCTGAACCAGCCAGGATCTCCGACCCGTCCTGATCAAGCCCGCCCAGCCGCCGAACGCCCAATAGGCCTTGATCGCCGCGTAGGGCAGGAGGGACGCGATCCCGACCCGGGCGGCCCACCGGACGGCCGAGGACGGTTCCGAAGAGGTCATGGCTCCAGGGTTCCGTCCGCGCCGTCAGCCTCGACTCCCTCGGCGGAGCGATCGTCTCCCCCGCAGGGGAGATCCGGCACAAACAAGGCCAGGCGTCGGCGACGTACCGACACCGGGCCGACCCTCCTGCCGTACTGGCGCAAAGCCACAGTCCACGCAGGTGACGAAGTCCTTGCAAAGGAACTACACCCGTCCGATACCGGCCATGAGTCCATGGCCACCGAGAGACTTTGGTCACGATACGCAATGATTCAAGAACAGTCCACAACAAGAGGAGTGGCTGGGATGACCATCATCGACCTGAAGGCCGAGAGCGGCCGTACCTTGGAGCAGACGAGAGACAGCCTCACCGTCGACGCCGCCCCTGAAGATCAGCCAACGACCGCAACCGCCCCCGAGGCTGCGAAGTGGCCTGCCTGGCTGCCGGACGGATGCCCGTCCTGGTGCGAGGTAGGCGATGCGCACAAGGACAAGGACCACATCGCAGACCGGTTCCACTTCGGACCGGCTACGCACATCACCCTGACCGCCGAGGAACCTCCCCTGGGACCCGGCGTCACGCCTGATGGGAAAGGCTGGACAGGAAAGTCGGTCCCCTACGACGACCCCGCCCACGCGGACGTCTACCTCCTGCAGCACTACCGCGAACTTGGGCCGCGTCTGTGGGTCGGCCGCGCCGACTCTCCTATCGGCATCAATCTCACGCTCGACGAGGCCGAGCGAGTCGCCCTGGAGATCCTGAAGCGTGTAGCTGCCGGTCGGCTGAAACAGTCCCCCGGCGACAGCCCCTCTGAATGCCCATCCTGGTGCATCGAGGACCACACATCCCCGCAGGGCGACGACGAGCACATCGGCAAGATTTACGGTGTCGCGCTGGCCGCCTACCCGTACACGGTCAGTACCGCAAGCGGCGACGAGACCTACCACTCCTCGATACTCGCCAGTATCTATACTGACAAGGGTAAACCGCCACACATTTCCCTTACCGGCCACGATGGCAAGCCGGGCAGTCACCTGACGCCAGACGAGGCCGACCAAATCGCTGACATGCTCCACACGCTCGCGGCTACGGTGCGCAACGCACAGCAGACTCGACGTTGAGGTGTCCGTGCCATGGCCTGTGCAGGCGGTGCTGTCGCGTAGGCGTGGGCAGCACCCAAGCCAGTTAGTGCGATGGGAATCCGTCGTGATCGTGTCGGCGACTTTGACCGCCGACACGATCTCCCGGCGCACGTTCGTTCCGGTTCCTGCCCAGCATCGCTCCGTTCCCTTGCTGGGCTGCATGAAGTACGCAGAGAACGACGAGCCGGTGATGTCCCTGGGTTTCCAGGAGGCCATCGCGTGTCGGATCAGCGGGTGGTTGTCTCGGGAGAGCGCAGCACAGGTCAGGCGGCCCAGGGGCGATGCTCGCGGAGCACCGGGCGACCAGCGGTGCGGATCGCGTCGTTCAGCATGTCGCGCCACAGCGGCAGGGTCACGTCGTCGCGGAACATGACGCGGATGTCGGCCAGGTCGAAGAACACGCCGACGAGCTTCTCCAGCGCACGCAACTCCTTCTCGGTGAGATAGTTCTTCGCGGTGGCCAGGTCCTTCTTGGTGGGGCCGCGTTTGCCCTGGTAGCACGCGATCTTCCGCTGAGTTGTTAGCTCGCCGGCAACCTTGCCGGAGACAGCGAACAGCAGAATGTTCTGGACGCTGGCGAAGAACCTGCGGACCTGCGCGCTGGTGGTGTCGTAGTCGGCGGACGTTTCGGCGATGAGGTCGGTGAGCCGACGGTGGGCATGCTTCTCGGAGGTGCGAATGGCCTGGATTCGGGCGTGCAGCACCTCGATCTGCTCGTGCGTGGCATCGGTTCGGATGGCGCCGCCTTGGACAAGGTAGTCGTACAGCGCGTCCGCGAACTCGCTCTGCCACGCCTCGACCTCGGTACGGACCGAGATGTCCTTGATGTGGCCGGTGGAGATGGTGGCGATCCACATCGGGAGCCGGCGCTCGTGCAGGGCGAAGTTCGGGTAGGCCCGGGGCTGCCCGGGCAGCATGGCGTGTATTTGACACGTCATGCCCTCTGACCAGTGCTTACGCTCGATCGCCTGCCGCTGCGCGTTCGGATCGATGCCCATCAGGGCACTGATCTGACCGACGAAGACCCAGGAGCCGCGGTCGTCGGTATACACCGACACGACATGCCCGCGAAAGTCAAGTCTCCCGAGCATGCGTGCTGAAGTGCTATCGTTACCCACGTTCTATCCTTTCCCCACCAGGATCTAGGAATGGACCACAGGCCCCGGCGGGTGCGACCGCGCGGGGCCTTTTGAGTACCTGCCATGATCCCATATGCCGCCGATGAATGCGGTATAGGTAACATGCAGACGACCTCGGACAAGTGAACAAATGTGACCGATATGTACAGGCGGGCCAGGTCATCGAATCGGCAAGACCTCCCGTGCCTGCGGTAACGACGTTCGATCCTCGTGTCAGCCGGAGATTCTCCAGAAAAGGACCTGCCGGCCATTCGGCGTGTCGCGCACATCACCGGCGGCACAGCCGTTGTCCGCACATCGGGATCACGGACCTACTACCCCGCTTTCCTATCCCCACCGGGGCCGCCCGGCGATAGCGTGCCCCCGCGGCCAGGGACCCGCTCCTCTCCAGAGCTTTCCTTGAGAGGCACCCCGGACGTGGTTTCGCCCTGGCTTGCGGCCAGGCTCTGATAGACACCCTTGCGGACACGCCTGAGCCTTTCGCGGGTGACCCAGTACCCCAGGGCGTTGCTCACTGCGTTGGCCTCGGCGGCGATGCCCAGGTCGGCCAGCCCGCGCGTGACATCGGAGACGGTGAACTCCTCACCTGGCCGGATCACCTCGAAAACCATCTGCCGCAGAGGCGCGTGCCGGAGCGCACGCTGCTCCACCACCCGCCTACCACGCGGTGAACGCGTACCCTTGGGTGTCGGGCCTCCGGGTGTGGGCTCGCCAGTCTGGTCACGATGATCGACGATGGCCCGGCACAACTCGTACAGCTCGTCGGGCACCTCATAATCCATCTGCACCCTGCGCAGCGCGTCGAACAGGGCGACGGCTTCCCGGAGCTCCCGGATGAGATCAGGGAACGCCGGGAGGTCGCCGGGGCCACGTCCCTTCCCCATCACACCTCTCCTGACCTAGCCAGCACTCACGTCTCCGTGAATTGAATCTAGCATACGAGAGTACGATGCTTCATCATCAGACCGATGCGCCCCCTCACCTCATAGGCGCCCCCTTGTGTGCGGCTGGGGTTTCGGAAGCGGCTGCATCCTCGGGACGCAGCGTTCACTCTGGTTTGTGTGACTAGCCGACGGGCCACCGGCCCAGGAAGGGGTAGCCATGCCGACAACCCTTCGCATGCTGGAACTGGCCATACGTACCGACCACGGCTGGCAGCGGCCCTACCAGCTCGACAAGCACATTGTGATCGTGCATGGTCCGGTCGACCGGGGCAAGACCTCCTTCCTGGACTCGATCGCCTTCGTGTTCGGCCGCACCGTCCGCTTTCGCGGCACTGTCCACAAGCACCTGCGCGAGGTTAAGGCGACGGTCCGAATCGGCACGTCGACCTATGTCCTCAACCGCCGCCACCTGCGCCGCTCACACATCACCGTCACCGCAGCCGACGGCACCCTCGTCGGCAAGTTCCCGGTACGGCGCAGCGAGAACCAGCAGACCTTCTCGGACTGGCTGTTAGAAGAGTTCGGCCTCGACGAGGCCATCGCATCGATCAGCGCGCCAGGCGGGCAACAACTGGACTTCGCCTCGGCGATCCTGCCCTACTGCTACTTGTGCCAGAGCGACATCGACCGCTTCCTCATCATGCCGCCAGGGCAGGACACGGTACGAGTCGCGATCATGCGGCTGCTGTTTCACCTCACCTCACCCGCCATCCAGCGTCTCGAAGGCCAGATCAGAGACGGGGAGCGAGAGCTGCGTCGGCACCGCGACCGCCTCCAGATCATCGAGGAGTTTCTCGGCGCGCCTCAGGACCGTGTCCAGCAACAAATCGAGATGGACATCGCAGCTCTGACTAGCGCACGACAGCAGGCAGCCTCGGTGCTGTCCGAACTGCAGGCGAACGCCGGCGCTGCCGAGCGGCTCGATCACACGCTGGCCGAGCAGATACGCATGGCCCATCGGGAGTGGCGAGAAGCCGAGACCGCGCTGGAGAGCGCACGCCGTCACCATGACCGCGCTCAGCAAGAGGTGAACGGCTTCCAGTCCGCTCTGGAAGAGCTTCAAGAACTTCAGCGACGCCCGCCCTCTCCGCTGACCCTCCATAAGGTGCTGGCCAACTGCCCCATCTGCTTCGGTCCAGTGCCGCGCCAGCCTCCCGCACCCGGACGCTGCTACCTGTGCAACGGCCTGCACCCCGGTGTCGTCCAAGAAGTCGAAGTGGACGCGATCCGCCAGAAACTCCAAGTTGCGCAGCGCACCCTCGAGGACCTGGAATCCGTCGTCACCGAAGCCGGTGATAGGGCGAACAAGGCGGCACTGAAAGTGAGCGGTCTACGACACGAACGAGAAATGACCACTGGCCCGGACGTTCACCCTCACATAGGAGCGATACGCAGCGCCGCAGCCAAACACGCCCGACTCACCGCCGAACTGACCGCCAAACGCAACGACCTGGGTCGGATCAAGCCACTGACTCAACTACGCCAGTTGATCACCGAACTACAATCCGAACAAGACCGCCGCCAAGCCGAACTCGAGCATCTGCGAGACGAACACGCCCGTCCTGACAACCTGCTCCGACACCTGCGGGCCACCCTGCGATCCATCCTGGACCGAATCAAACTGCCGCACTTCACCGGCCAGGTGCACATTGACCGCAACACACTCCTGCCACTTATCGACGGGCTGGATTTCGACGGTCGCGGCGGCGGTGCACGCTCGGCAGTGAGCATCGCTTACAGTCTCGCGCTGTTGGCCATCACCCAGGAAGGCACCAGCTCACTTCTTCCTACACTCCTGATGATCGACTCGCCCCGGAAGAACTTCGGTGCCGGCGACGCCGACACCGACCTGGCCGACCATATTTACAACCGAGTCCTCGACTACGTGATCACCTGGAGCCAATCCTCCTACGGGGCCCGATACAACTCCTTCCAGATCATCATCGCCGACAACGACCGCGCCCTGCGCAACCACAAACGGACCATCCCCAAGCGGGAGACCCCGTACCTGACCTACATCGACTTGACCCAGGGCCTGATCACTGGCCTCCTCGACCCGCATGCCGGTCTCGGTAAGATCGACGAACCGTTGATAGAAGAGCGAGAGTTCAACGAACCAATCGGCGACGAGACCCTCCGTGGTCCAACGGAAAGTATCCCTCACTCGCCAGCAGGGCAGCCGACAAAAGACATCTCCGATGGATCACGTCCTCACATCGACCAACCCGGCGATTTTCCGGATGCAGAAGGTCGATTGTTCTGAAGTTGAGCCGTGGTGAACTGAAGCCGGGACGGTGCCTGGTCATTCATGCGAGCACCTGGCCTGGTCACGCAGGCGCGGATCGTGCCGCGCATCGCCCGGCCCGGCATCGAGTCCGGCGAACGCCTGGGCCGCCACCGTTGGGTGATCGAGCGAACGCTGTCCTGGCTGTTTGGCTACCGGCGGCTGACCGTCCGCTACGAACGCCACGGCCATCCGTTCACCGCCTTCCTCACCCTCGCGGCCACCATCACCTGCTACAAGAAACTCGCCAAACCCTCCACACGAGACACGCTCTTAGGGTGCTTTCTGTGTCGTGGACCCAACCGGCGCATCGCGATCATGACATGACCAGTATCAATCACTAGCGGATGAAATGGATTCACGGAGCGAGGCGACGTGATCGCTCACATCGATAGCGAATGCCGATGCAGCTTGATCGACGCCCTCCACCGTCGCGCTGAGCTGCTTGTCATTCCTCGCTTCATTGGCGAGGCGGTGGAGTTCCAGGGCGGCCCTGACGAGACGTTCCGTAGCACTCATGGCCTGTGTAGTGTTGCCCATGTCGGTCCCTTCGCTTGGCCAGCCCCCGGAGCCTTGCAGGCTCGCGGAGTTCTCAATGGTGGGGCATTAAACGGGCAACCTGCGCGAGCAGTCAGGGCTTTTCGTCGAGGATCTTTTTGATTTCACGGACGATCAAGTAGCGCTGGTACCACGACGCCCGGTGGAACCGGATCGTGAGTTCGTCCCATTCGTGGACATACTCCTCGAACTCGATTGCCTTTGGATCTGGCACAGGGTCATATGCGGCCTGCTGCAGGAGGTCGTACGGTCCGATGCCGAGTTCTGGGTGCTGCTTGGCCAGTTCCTCGCCGAGTCGCTTGGCATCCTCATACGAGGGTCGAGCGTTCTGGTGTCGCCAGTGGCTAACGCGTGGGCTTCGTGCGCCCATCGGACGCTCCAGGTGCGCGTCGGTCAGGCCCTGTCCATGGAGGCGCTCGCGCATCCGCTCTTCGAGGTACTTGACCACAGCTTGCCCGAACATGACAGGAACCTAGCGGCCCGGCCCCGTCACTCCTCAGAGCTGGCCAGATTTGGTCCGAGTTCAGCGTTGCTCTTGATCGCAGACTTGGTCAGTGCGCCTGCGCGGCCGGGGCGGATCGCCCCTTGCCCGGGTGTGGCGTGGCACGGTTGCTGCTAACACCTCTGGGAGGGTCCGTTGAGTACTTACGCCTATGACGAGGACCGTCATGCGCTCATGGTGTTCTGGGAGACCGGCGCCGCTCACACCGCCTTCACCGTCACCGAGTTGTCCAGCGAGGTTTCCGGCGACCAGGCCCAGCACCTCGCGCATGCACTGACGCAGTTCGGCGCCCAGGCCTGGCGCACCTACACCCATCCCGCCTCGGCATCCGAGGACCAAGGGGAGAACAGCGAAGGCTGGCGCCGGGAACGGCATCGGGAAGCCTTCACCAAGGCCACCGACGCCGTGACCAATCCGAACCTCCCCACCGATGGCATGCTCCTCCAGTCCTACAACCCCGTCGAAGAGGCTGCCCACCAGGTCGGTCGCGCACTACATGCCCCAAGCGATCCTGGCCTGACCGCACGGATCGTCACCGAAGTCCAAGAGGAACTGGCCGCGGTGGAGCGGGCCGAACGAGGCGATTTCACCGGCCGCTCCCGCCAAGCCGTCACGCTCACCCGCGCCGACGCCTCACCCTCACAAGTCGACGCCGCCGACACGATCTTCTCCAGAAACCCGCTCGGCAGCCCCGCCCTGTTCACCGACGTCGATCCGGTCGCCGCTGCGATCGCCGCCGCGCACTGGCTGCAGGCCGCCGCCGATGTCACCGCAGAGATCACCAGCCTGCAGCCCACCCAGATCGTCGAGGAAGCCGACAACATCGAGGCCCTCGCACACGCGACCCCCACCATCGTGCTGGAACAGTTGAACAGCGGCCTGACCCCGTACGCCACGATCACCGGCATGATCGGTGACGCCATGATCGTCGCCGAAGGCCGCATCCCCGACATCGACGACCTGTGCGAACGCATCGACCAAGCCGAACAGCTCGCCGACCAGCACCAGGACCCCCGCCTGCGCGAAGCCCTCCGCGACGAGATCCGCACCACCCCGCTCGACCCCACGCGGCCCGCGCAAAACCTCCTGGAAGATCTCCTCGACGGGATCCGCGGCTGCTGGCTCCTCTACCAGGAGGATATGGAAGATGACGACGACGATGCCTTCGCCGAGGCCGTACGGGCCGAGGCAAACGCCAACCGGGACCGGCTCACATAACCGACTCATTCATGATGCTCACAGCGCTGCATGCCGGCGATGCGTGCCTACCGGAGTCACGTGTACGCTGAGATGAGGTCACTCCATTAAACACGCCCATCGATGGCCATGTTGGCTCGTTGTTGGCTCGGCAGCCTTGGTACGGACTGACAGGCAACGATATGGCCTGGCACCGAAATCGGACTGGACGTGGACAGAATGGTATCGGGCGGCACCAAAATAGCTGGCCTAACATGAAAGCTGCGGACTTTTAATCCGTAGGTTGTGGGTTCGAGTCCCACGCGACCCACCCCATGTGACCAGGGCAGACACCGGATCCGGTGTCTGCCCTGGGCCGTCTCGGTTGCAGTTTGGGTTGCGGTTCGGGGCCAGATCGGCCCCAGAGCGCCGCTCCAATGCGTCCCATGGCGCTGGCCGTGAGCCCGTCCGTCGGGTGGGTGTACCGGCGCGTGGTGCTCAGCTGGGCGTGTCCGAGGATGCGTTGGATGACGTGGATATCGACCCCTTGCTCGCCGAGCAACGTTGTGGGTGCCGAAAATGTCATCCATGCAGGTGAGAGTGCACCCGGCCGGTGATCAAGCCACTGGGCGCAGTGGCACTGGTTGAACAGCTCCTAACGACCCGTGCGCGAGGTGGTCACCGCGGCATGATGGTCTGCTGTGTTGTTGCGATTGGCCTATCTGACGGTGGCGAACACCTTCTCGGTCCTGCGCCTTCTTCCCGCGAGCGATCGGGACAAGGACACCGAGATCCTCGCGCTGAGGCATCAACTCGCGGTGCTGGAACGTCCGCTGGGCGGACAGAAGGTGCGGTTCACCCCGGTCGACCGGGCGTTCCTGGCGGCGCTACTGCACCGTCTGACGCCCGGAGCGCTGCACCGGATACGGTTGCTGGTGCGTCCGGATACGGTGCTTCGCTGGCATCGCGACCTTGTCCGACGTCGGCACGCTACCCAGTCCCGGCCGAAACGGCCTGGCCGGCCGCCGACGGCGCGCTCCATCCGGGCGCTGGTGCTGCGCCTGGTCCGGGAGAACCCCGACTGGGGTTATCGCCGCGTGCACGGCGAACTGCTCGTGCTCGGCGTGAAGGTCGCGCCCTCCACCGTGTGGGAAATCCTGAAGGAGGCCGGGATCGACCCGGCACCCGAACGCGCCGCCGGCACGTGGGCGGCGTTCCTGCGCTCCCAGGCCGACGCTCTGCTGGCCTGCGACTTCCTGGAGACCGTCACCCTGACCGGTGCACGCATGTACGTGCTGGCGATGATCGAGCACCGCACCCGCCGGATACGCGTCCTGGGTGCAACGGCGCACCCGACCGCCGCGTGGGTGGTCCAGGCCACAAGGAACCTGGTCATGGACCTGGAGGACACCGGGTGCCGCGCACGGTGGCTGATCCGGGACCGCGACGGCAAGTACCCCGAACTATTCGACACCGTCCTGACCGACACCGACATCAAGATCGTGCTCACCGGCGTCCGGATGCCACGCATGAACTCGATCATGGAACGGTGGGTGCAAACCTGCCGCCATGAGCTTCTCGACCGGACCCTGATCTGGAACGAACGCCACCTGCTCCATGCCCTGCGCGAATTCGAGACCTTTTACAACGAGCACCGGCCGCACCGGGGCATTTCGAACGCCCGCCCGTGCACTCCGCTGCCCTCACCGATCACCGACCCCGACCAGATCGCCCACCTGGACATACGACGCCACCAACGCCTCGGCGGAATCCTCAACGAGTACCGGCATGCCGCGTGACCTGCCCAGATGAGGTTTTCGGCATGCGCAGCGTCCACAACCTCTCCGTCGAGGGCGTCCACACCTACTACGTGGAGGCGGGAACGTCATCTGTCCTGGTGCACAACTGCGGGCGCGGCGACCATGACACCCCCCTTCAATATCCTCAACGTGGTCCAGCGGATCGAGACCCACGTTCTGTCCCTGCACAGTCATGGCACAGGCTCCGACGGCAGCAAGTTCACCGAGGCGCTCAGCTCGGTCGAGGGGATCGTGGAACTGCTCTGGGAGGTCCTCGAGGCGACCGCCAGCAATCAGCAGGGCAACCACTGCCACTGGTTCGAACTCGACCGGAGGGAGAACATAGGACGGTCGAGCCGACAGCCGGCGGTCCGGCGAGGGGCACGAGGCGCGTCCAGGTCTGGTTCATGGCAGACGGGCAGTTCAGTACCATCCACCCGACCCTGAAGGACAGCTGCGACTAAATGAGTCTGATCATCGATTTCGAGCGCGACCCCCGAGGGCATCTCCTACCCAACGGCGCGCCCGCCGACCTGGCCACGACCGGATTGGGCTGGCTGCAATCCTCGCTGTTTCGCGGCAGGCTCATCCTCCGTTCGGGCGATGTGGACCTCAGCACCGACGGCAGAAATTTCCTCGCTCTGCTCAACGTCGTGACGTTCTTCCCGCGCGCCTTCACCGACGCCGTCGTGTCGGGCCGCGGCAGCGTTCCGTTCTTCGACCAGGACGACGTCGTCAAGATCACTGTCGACGGCGACGCCGTCCAGTTGACCCGCCTGTACAGCGACAAGATCATCGACACCGACAGATCCGAGTTCTTCGCCGCGCTGATGGGCTTTCTCAACAGCAGCCTGACCCGGCTCACCGAGGACTACCCGGAACTGCTGAACAACTCCTATTTCTTCGACCTCCTCTTCGGAGAGCCGGCCTCCGGATTCACCAGAAGCGTCATACGGCGGGGATGAGCCGGGGCTTGCGCAGCAACCGAACTGTGATTCTTGAGCCAAGGCCTGGATGACTGGTGGTGCCCCTAATCAGCTGAAGAGGTTCGTGGTGTGGTGGAAGGTTGTGGCGGCGGCCTCCAGGTCAGGCCAGCCAGCTCTCATGGATCATGCTCGGATATCTGGCAGTGACGCGCTTGCGATCACGGAGCCAGCGAGGCGTGCAGCAACCGGAGGAATCGGTTGAGTTCGGCTGGTCGGCGAAGTCGAGGCCTTGGAGGAAGCCCGTGTCGATCTCGTCGCCGACTTCGCTAGATCGTCGGCTGCTGATCGGCGTCCTTCTCCCGAACGTGGCCCACGCCGCCAGGTAGCAGAGCGTGGTGCATGGCTCGACATCGTGTCCGAACGCGGCCGGGCGCCCCGGTCGCACGGCCGCCACCGGGTACCGCCCTGACCAGCGCCGGTTTCATGGATCCACCGTGTCCAAGGCGGGTCGCACCGTTATCCGGTCCGGTCGACGCCCGCCGTGCCCGGGCCTGAACCTGCCCGGTCGACGCCGCCGCGGCCGCGCTGCTGATCTCCACCGGGCTGCGCGACCGCCGAGGTCGCCGCGCTAACCGCCGGACGGATCAGCGACGACGCCGGGCTCACCCCGCCCGTGCTGCGCGCCACCGCCATCACCCTGCTGCCGGACGCCGCCGTCCCCGTCGAACTCGTCCAGCAACTGCTGGGGCACGCCTCCTCCGTCACCACCCAGCCCTACGAACGCTGCCAGGACCGACGCGCCTCCTACCGGCTGGCCTCGCTACTGGCCGGCGGCACCTGGCTGGCTCCCGCGTCCCAGCGGCAACGCGGGTCACTGAGACACGCAGGTCAGATCCGGTTCTTTCATGGCCTCGGCAAGGTTCTGGCAGTGGTCGGCTCGGGACGTTACGTCAACCCGGCCGTGACGTCTCCGGATATTCGCGGCCTGCGTACGTCGGTCCACGACGCCCCTCCTCAGTTCGTGTCCGGCAGTGACACACCTGCAGGAGGCCGCCCCTCAGCATCCATCGGGATCCCCACCGGAGGCCGTACCCACGCCCGCGGTGCTGCGACGTCGACGCGGCCGCCGGTGAACAATGCACGCCCGAAGCTGACCTCGCCGCCGGAGAACATCGCGGCAATGAAGTTGACCTGGCCATCAGAGAACGTCGCATCCTCAAAGTTGACCTCGCCGCCGGAGAACATCGCACCCCAGAAGTTGACCTTGCTACCAGAGAGCGTCGCGCCTATGAAGATGACTTTGCCGTCGGAGAAAGTCGCGCCCACGAAGCTGACCTGGCCACCGGAGAACGTTGCGCTCACGAAGCTGACCTGGCCACCGGAGAACATCGCGCCCCTGAAGCTGACCTGGCCACCGGAGAACGTTGCACCCATGAAGCTGACCTGGCCACCGGAGAACGTCGCGTTCACGAGGTTGACCTCTCCGCCGGAGAACTGCGCGTCCGCGAAGTCGACCTGCCCGGAGAACCTTGCGCCCGCGAAGCTGACCTGGCCGCCAGAGAACATCGCGCCCCAGAAATTGACCTCGCCGTCGGCGAACATCGCGTCCGCGAAGTCGACCTGCCCGGAGAACCTTGCGCCCGCGAAGCTGACCTGGCCGCCAGAGAACGTCACGTTCCGGAAGCTAAAACTGTTGGCGAAGGTGGCGTTAGTGAAGTTGGCGGTGCCAGCGGTGAAGTGAGCGCCGTGCAGGTCACCGCCGTCGAAGACGACGTCGGTGAAGTCGAAGTCGTGGCCTTGCCAGCAATACGGGTCCTCGGCGGGTAGGCGCAAGTGGTTGCCGATAAGACGGAGGATGGTGTGGCGTACTTCGCGCAGCCCCCGGTAGACGATGCGCTGCTGGTGGTGCGTGTCGCGTTCGGCGGTGGGGGTGGTCTGCTGGTCGGTGGGCAGAGGTCCGGGGTCGGGGGTGTAGGGGAGGCGCAAGTAGGCGCACAGGACGTCGATGCAGGTCTGGCGGAGGGTGCGGGAGGCGTCGTCGGCGATCCCGGCCAGGGCGTGGACGCCGCCGAGTTGGATGGCGGGGTTGGTGTCGCCGAGCTGGGCAACGGCGGCGGTGAACCGGTCAGTGAGCTGGCCGCGCTCGGTCAGCTCATGGGTGCGGAGCTGGGCTTGCTCGGTGTGGTCGGCCGCACGCAGGGCGGCGTGCACGCTTTCCTGCGCCGCCTTGGCGGTCTCACGGGCTGAGCGCGCGTTGGCGGCGGTGTAGTAGATCGCGACCGCTGCCAGGAACCCGGTGGCCATCGCAGTGATCCGGCCACGGGCCTTGTCCAATGACTCCTGCCGATCCTTACCCGTGAGCGCATCCCGGCCATGCAGCTTCACACCGTCGACGTGCTCGACCCACCACGCCGTAACCGGCCACAACAGCACCAGCAGCACAGCGAGCACCAGCATGACCGCGGCAGCGGCACCAACCCACCACCACCATCGCCGGCCCCGTTCCTCCCCGGCCGATGCGGCCAGTGCCCCCTGCGGCGCTTCGCCCAGTCCACTCACAACGGTTCTGACGCATGACGAAGCGCTCAGGCCCTTCCCGCGTCATTTCAATGTCGTCTCAATCTCCCTGGCGCGGGCCGATGCTTCCTCCGGTGCGGCTGTTGATACGCCGGTTCCAACGCCCTGGCGACCGCGCTGGAACGGCACCTCCGCGGCCCAGAGTCGACTCCTGCAGGAGCAACCCCACCTCGCGCTGGTTCAGCCAGCATCGCCCCGCAAGTTCCGCCTGGCTTGCAACTCGGTTAGCCGGACGCCCGCGCTTTGTGGTTTCGGAACGGCCTGTTGAGGCGTACCAGCGCGCAGCCGCCTAGCCCTCATTGGAGCAGGTGACGCCTCGCGGGCAAGCGATGAGCGGGTTCCTACACGAGATCTTTACCAGCATCTCCCGCCTCGCCGAAATGACGAGGTCATCCAAAATCTCGGCACTCACTCCAGCTTTACCGTCCCTGCCCAAAGACTCGCCAGCAGCGTCGTATCCGCAGGTCACAGCCGATCTCTGCAGCTCTTCGACACCGCGTGAGCACCTGCCTTCGGCCTACCGGCTGCTCATGAAGTGCTCACGCCGTGGCGGATACCTGGCGCCATCAACCGCCACGACGCAACGGGGGTCGTCATGTCCTTCCACCAAGTCACCACCGCAGCCGACAACGAAGCAGCTCGGGCCGGTGGCGACAGCACGCAGCCAGGCAAAGCGCTGAGAGTCGCCGAGCAATCCTTCAAGCTCCTGATCACCGGACCGAGTCCGCTCGCGGTCAACGGCCAGCAGCTGGGGCACGACCTGACCGCCCGCCGCATCGATCTCGGAGAACTACGGCCGCTGCTGCTGGACGCAACACCTCCGACGCCCTCAAGGACGCCGCCTGGGCAGAGCTGGTCGCCCGCGCACGTACCGGGGACCCCGCATGGGTCATCGGCTGCGTCGGGGTAGCGATGCCAGGCCTGAAGAACATAGCCGCCCGGCTGATCCGTTCCAGCCCCGCGCGATACGCCGACGACATCGTGTCGGAGCTGCTCACCGAGTTCGTCACCCAGCTGACGCGCATCGACACCGAGCGGCCGAACATCTCCCCTCGCCTGATGCTGTGGGCGCGGAAGGGAGCACTTCGTGCCCTCGGATGGGAAGCCCGTCACCTGCCCCGCGACCCATGGGAGTTGGCGTCCGCCGCCAGCGGCAGGGACACCGATCCGATGTCCCTGCTGCTGGACGCCGTGCGCAAGGGGATCATCACCCCGGTCGGCGCTTCACTGATCGTCGCGACGCGCCTGGACGCCCTGTCGGTACGAGACATCGCCCGCGAACAGGGCATCTGCATAGATCGCCTCTACAGGCAACGCAGGACCGCAGAAGCACACCTCGCAGCCGCGATCCAGGAGGGGACACTTTCTGCGCCATCCCCTGTGGGGTTTCATAACCCTGTCGTGGTGTTTGACCTGCGGCGTCACGGTCGACTGATGGCTGTCATGCCGGGTCTCTTGCGAACTACCGAACCGCGGGAGCTGTGACCGCATGAGCCTGAGCGTTTCGATGGAAGCCCCGGTGGACGGTCGGCCTGGCCGACGCCGGTCGGTGTAGGTCCACTTGCGGACGGTCAGGTGATGGTGCGATCGTGACCGGGAAGATCTTCGCCCAGTAACGGCGGCGAACCAGCCGGGACAACGCTGTGAGCCAGAGCCGGTCGGCGTGATCCCACCTCGGCCGTGTGGGTGCCGGAAACCGTGTCACCTCATGCGACCTGCGAGTACTCGTGGATGAGTCCGCCGAGTCGATCACGGCGCAGGACGCGGATGTTGTGGGGTTGGCGCCGTGGGTTGCGTGCGTCGGGGGGTTGCTGAGCCAGGCTCCGATGAGGCCGGTGAGTGTTGTACTCGGCCAGCACGTGGCGCAGGTGCCGTTCACCGGTGATGAGGAGCCGGTCGGTGCACTCGCGGCGGACGCTGCCGACCCTGTGGGGTTCCATAACCCTGTCGTGGTGTTTGACCTGCGGCATCACGGTCGGCTGATGCCTGTCACGCTGCCTCCCGGTACTCGTTAATCAGTCCGCCCAGGACCCTCTGCCGCCGTATTCTCGCCGTCGCGATGTCGGTTACTGCGGCGGCTGTGGTGATGTCGTCGGAGTCTGGTGGCCGCAGATTCCGGGCTCGGTGCGGACGATGCTGGTTATAGTGCGCGACATATTCATCCAGGACCGCGGGTCACGTCCAGCGGAGTGGTGTATGAGCGGGTCTCCGCGTGATCCTGTTTCTGCAGGTTAAGCGGTGAGTTCCTGGGTGTCGATCTTGGGGTCGGGTGTGGTGCCGTCGATAACGCGCAGGCGGGCTTTGGCCAGGAATTCCAGACCCATATAGCGGCGGGCCTCGGCCCATTCGTCGGTCTGCTCCATCAGCACCGCGCCGACCAGCCGGACGATCGCCGCCCGGCTCATCTTCGCGGGTCTGGGCAGCAGTCGCGCCAGGGCAGCGATCACCGCTCGATCGGCCCAGTCCAGCTTGGGCCTGGGGTGTTGGCGCCGCAACACCGCGACCTCATGGCGCAGCACCAGCAGCTCGGCATCCTTGGACGCCGTCGAACGCGCCAGCAGCGCCATCCACCCGGCCAAGCGGACGAACATCACATACAGCATCCGTACCGTCACAAGCACCCGATCCTGCCAGCGCAGCGGCCACCACGGTTGACATACCGGCAGGTCAGACACCTATGTCCCGTTTTGGAGCCCCACAGGCATCGGCACGGAACGACATGCGAACCGGGATCGATGGAGACGAGGCGACACGTTCTGACCATGACCGAGCGCTATGCGACCCGCGGGACGCTTGTTCTCCGGATGGCCGAGGCGTCAAGCTGTGAGCCGAGAAGAGGGGGCGGCGATGGAGCGGGCCGACGCGATGGTGCTGTTCGGGATCACCGGGAATCTGGCGTACAAGATGCTGCTGCCGGCGTTATACCAGCTGACGGCGGACGGGGTGCTGGACCAGCCGATCGTGGGGGTCGCCAAGACCGACCTCGACCTGGCCGGGCTGCGAAGTCGGGCCCGTGAGGCCTGCGAGGCCAAGCACGACAAGGTGGACGACGCGGCGTTCGAGAAGTTCGCCGGGAACCTCCGGCTCGTCGCCGGCGACTACACCGACGGCGCCACCTTCGATGCGATCCGTGGCGAGGTCGGCGATGCGGGATTCCTCACTCACTATCTTGCGGTTCCTCCTTCGCTGTTCGCGACGGTCGCCGAGGGTCTGGCCAGGGTCGACCTGAACAGGAACGCCCGGATGGTCGTCGAAAAGCCGTTCGGCAACAACCTGGAGTCGGCGCGGGCGTTGAACGCCGAGTTGCTGAAGTTCTTCGACGAGGACCATCTGAGGCGCGTCGACCACTTCCTCGGCAAGGAACCGATCGAGGACCTGCTGATGTTCCGGTTCGAAAACATGCTCCTGGAGCCGATCTGGAACCGTCACTACGTCGACAACGTGCAGATCACGATGGCCGAGGACTTCGACGTCGCCGACCGTGGCTCGTTCTACGACGCCAACGGCACGATCCGCGATGTCGTCCAGAACCACCTTCTGCAGATCCTCGCGCTCCTGGCCATGGACACGCCGCCGTCGACCGACTCACGCGCCTTCATCGACGAGAAATGGCGGGTCCTGCGCGCCGTCGAGGCCGTTGCACCCGGCGATATCGTCCGCGGCCAGTACGACGGCTACCTCGCCACCGAAGGCGTCCGTGGGGGTTCGACCACCGAGACCTACGCTGCGCTGTGCCTGCGCATCAACAACTGGCGCTGGGCCGACGTCCCGTTCTACATCCGCTCCGGTAAAGCACTGGGCACCACCGATCTGGAAGTGGTCGCCCAACTCCGCACCCCGCCCATCAGCTTCTTCGACGGCGCCCCAGAGCCCAATCTGATCCGCTTCCGCATCCAGCCCGATGCGGGGGTCACATTCGACCTGCTCGCCAAGGTCCCCGGACGCGACAGCACCCGGCGAGTCCCGCTCAGCGTGGACTTCACCAAGGTCCTAGGCCCGATGGAAGCGGCCTACCAGCGCATCCTTACCGACGCGATGACCGGCGACCCCCGCCGCTTCGTCCGCTTCGACCTGGCCGAAGAATCCTGGCGCATCATCCAGCCCGTCCTCGACCTCCCCACCCAGCCCCTCCCCTACGCCAAAGGAACCTGGGGACCGGACGAAGCCACCACCTTCGTCCCCGGCGGTTGGCACGAAATCTCCACCACCTTCGACTGACGCGAAGGGCCTGGATATGGGCCCGAGGGTGGCGACAACGACGATGCCGAGAAGCCGCAGACCGCCTTGCGGGTGCCGAAAATATCGTCCACGCTGTGGGGTTCCATAACTCTGTCGCGGTGTGTGACCTGCGACGTCGCGGTCGACCGGTCGGGGTCATGCCGACTGCCGGTATTCGTTGAGCAAACCGCCCCAGACTCTCCGCCGCCGTATTCTCGCCGTCGTCATGTCGGTTATCGCGGCCGTGGTGATGTCGTCGCGGTCTGGTGGACGCAGATTCCGGGCGCGGACGATACTGGTTGTAATGCGCGACGTACTCATCCAGGAATGCGTGTAGGTGCCGCGCCCCAGCGATCGGCATGCGGTGTGGCCTCGGCCCGCATCGTGCGGCGGCCTCGATACCCGGCACCCGAGGGAAGTTGACGCCCAGGCTCAAACCCAGTCGAAGCTTCAACTCCGAGCGGTTGAGCCCGAACGCCTCGACGCGGATGCGCACCCAGCCGTCCCTGTAGGGCGGGAGCGTGGTCAGTCGCAGGTTGTCCACGGAGCCGGAGAGCCGGACGACGCGCATAGTGATCGGCGGGGACGTTATGGGCCTGCCTTCTGTCCGGGGGTGGGAGAGCCCGGGGTAGGACAGTCGGACAGGCATGGTCAACATGAAGCCGCTGCGGCCGCATTCTCGACTCGCCTGTTCGTTACGGCACCCCATCGCTACCACCGCCTCGCACGCACCCACGGTGGAAGCCGGTCTCGCGATCAAACAGCCCGGGCCACAACTGCCCGGCTCACGCTTGAGGTGGGCGGGAAAGAGCGTGGCCCGTGGTGGAGTCGATATGGGAGGGCACCGCCTCATGGTGATCGCCCACGGTCAGGGTGCCGGTCGGCTCGAACATCAAAATCGAAGCCCCTCCAGGCGAGGACGGCTTGTGCTCAATACCGCGCGGGACGACGAACACCGTCCCCTTGGGCAAGGTGACGGACCGTTCAGCGCCTGAGTCGTCGCCGCCATCGCGCAGGGCGATGGCCAACTCGCCGTCCAGCACCAAGAAGAACTCGTCGGTGTCGGCGTGGACGTTGCGGGTGCCGAAAACCCTATCCATGCAGGCCAAGCGGCATGTCGATACTCGTTGAAGATTCCGCCCAGACGTTGATGTCGCTGAACCTTCAGAACCATGTGGCCATCAGGCGAGGCCTAGCTGGACAGGTTGGTGACCTTGTGGGGCCAGGATGGCGAACAACAGGAACTCCGCGATCCCGAGCGCGAGCGGGAGGATCAGGTCCACGATTCCCGGTATCTGAGCGGGCAGCAGCACCGAGTCGATCACGGCTCCGGCGTAGGCGGTCACCACCGCAAGCAGCGCGGCGAACCACAGCAGCCATAGTGCGACGCGATAGTCCCGATAGTTCTCCGGGACGTTCAACAGGTCGGCCGCGGCCAATCCCGCGATCCCCGATGCAAGACCGACGAGGATGTTGTGCAGGTTCAGGACCCGGTCCACCAGATAGGTGTCCAGGCGGGCCTGGAGCCGGATCCCCTCGGCTCGGATTCAACGCCGAGCAAGGTCATCCTCCGCTCGGCGGTAACCCGATCTCGATCGCGTAGGTCCTCGCTTCAGGAGGGGCGGACGGAGAGTGCGTGGTGGAACACGCCACGCGGGTCCCAGTGCCGTTTGACCTGCTGCAACCGAGCGTAGCCGTCCTTGTAGCAGAGGGTGTGCCACGGGATGCCCGAGCCGTTCCACGTCGGGTCGGCCAGGTCTCTGTCGGGGTAGCCGATGTACGCACCGTCGGCCGGGACGCCACCGCTGTCGGCGTAGACGTCGCGGTAGACCTCGCGGATCCACGACAGGTGCCGGGCCTCCTCGGCCGCGTCCTCCCAGCCGGCGAGGAAGCCGACCTTGAAGATCGAGTCACGGTGGGCGGTGGCGGTCGCACCGGGCCGCACGGTGTTGACCTGGCCGCCGTAGGTGTTCACGAACACGCTCCCGCCCGGATGGTCGTAGTCGGACCTGGTCAGATGCCGGTGGAGGGCGACGGCCTGCCGATCGGTGAAGCGCCGCCGCAGATAGCCCGACTTGATCTTGACGCTGTAGAAAGGGCCCGGCGCGTCGTCGAGACCGTGGATCGCCGCGGTCAGCCAGGGAAGGGTGGACGCCTGACGCGACGGCCGTACCCCGACGCCGCCTCCGAGCGCGGTGGTCAGGTCGTCCAGCAGCCGCGTGGCGCCGCTGTCTGCGGCGACCTGGCCGATCAGCGTGAGGTGTCCGGCGGATCTGGTGCTCAGCAAGAACTCGCCGTACAGCGCGCACGCCGGCGACCCGGGTGCCGAGTTGCGCTCGCCCCACTCCCCGTAATTGCGCACCAGCCGGACGAACGTCTCCCGGTCGAGCCGCTCCCACGGCCATGACAGGGTGAAGTCCAAGACCGTGGCCGGAGGAGCCGGCAGCGGACTGCCGCTCGGCGACCGGAACCAGTAGCGGGTGACGATCCCGAAGTTCCCGCCGCCGCCTCCGGTATGGGCCCACCACAGGTCCCGGTTGGGGTCTGACCGCTCCCTGCTGGCCACCACGCTCCTGGCCTTGCCCGACCGTCCGACGACGACGACCTCCACCGCGTACAGGTGATCGACCGACAGGCCGTGCAGACGGCACAGGGCACCGTAGCCGCCGCCGCTGACATGGCCGCCGACCCCCACCGAGCCGTGGGTTCCGGCCGGGACGGTCACGCCCCACCCGACGTACAGCCTCCGGTACATCTCACCCAACGTGGCGCCCGCTTCCACCTCGAAGGCCCTACGGCGCCGGTCATAGCGGACGGTCGTCATCTCGGAGAGGTCGATGACCACCCGGACGTCCGGGGCGTCCACGAAGTTCTCGAAGCAGTGACCTCCGCTGCGCACGGCGAGCTTCCGGCCGGTACGCACCGCATCGTCCACTGCGCGTACGACATCGTCAGCGGAGTGCACCACATGGATCTCCTCTGGCCGCCCCTCGAACCGCCGGTTGTAGCCTCGGCGCACCATCGAGGGATAGCGCGGATCTCCCGGCCTCACGCTGACCAGCCCCTGAACAGACGCCTTTCCGGGAGGCGAGGCCACTTGCGCCAGCGGAACCGATGCGGCGGTCACCGCGCCGCCCCGCAGGATCGTTCTTCTGGTGTGTCCGGCCACTGACGGCCTCCTTGAAGGGAGGGAATGTTTAGTCGCACGCTAAGAACGGGCGAGCCGAACGGTCACCACGCTGCTGAGCCAATCGGCATCTACCCCATAAGTCTCACGAGCCGTCGGTGCGAGCGGCGTAACGGCATTTCATCCGGGCGAGGCGCAAGCGCATGACGGGCACCTTGGGGCTGGGCAGAGCGGAATGATGAGCACCGCACGGCATTGAGCGTTCGGTTGTTCCCGTTGGGCCGACCCCGTCGGCCCGATCGTTGTGGGCCGCCCGTTTCGGCACCCGGACTCCGGACCGCCCCGTCTGCGGCGAGCCCGGCCCCGAGCTGACCTGGTGGCCGACCGACCACAGGCCGCCCAACCACGAACTGCAGGTCTGGACGGCCGCTGCCGGGCGGCGGTCGTTGGGCTGGTTCAGCGGCCGCCAGAGCGCCGGCATCGCCGCCGGCCTGCTGCGCATCGGGATCGTGACGCAAAGACGGGCCCTGCCCCTCAGCAGCGCGCGCCTTCCCGCACCTCCAGGAGCGGCAGGCCCGCCGCGTACCGGCGGAAGAAACCGGCGGTCGGGGTGTCCGCCGTCGCGACGGTGTCCGGGGTGCCCTCCGCGACCACCGTGCCCCCGTCCGGACCGGCTCCCGGCCCCAGGTCGATCACCCAGTCCGCGGACGCGGCGACGGGGATGTCATGTTCGGCCACGACGACGGTGTTGCCCGAGTCGAGCAACACATCGAGCGCATCCACCACACGCTGAATGTCGGACGGGTGCAGGCCTGAGACGGGCTCGTCGAGAACGACGAGGCCGGCCTTGCGGCTCGCAGCACCGCGCTGGATCGCGGACGCCAGCTTCAGCCGCTGCGCCTCGCCGCCGGACAACTCTGTGGCGCTCTGGCCGAGTTGGAGATAGCCGAGCCCGACCTGGTTCAAGGCTCTCAGGGTCTCCCCGAGCTGCCGGGGCTCGGAGAACTGCTCCACGGCCTCGGCGACGGTCAGCTCCAGCACCTGATCGATGGCCAATCCCTGATACCTGATCTCCAAAGCCTCCGGCTTGTAGCGCCGACCCTCGCACGCGTCGCAGACCACCCACACATCCGGCAGAAAGTGCATGTCGACCAGCTTGCGGCCATACCCGGTGCAGGTCTCGCAACGGCCGCCACCCGCGGTGTTGAAGCTGAACCAGGAGGCATCGACCCCGCGCCCGTGCGCCACGTCGGTCTCGGCGAACAGCTTGCGGACGATGTCGAACGCCTTGCTGTAGGTAGCGGGGTTGGATCGCGGCGTTCGCCCGAGCGGATCCTGATCGACGACGGCGACCCAGCTGAACCCCTCGAGGCCGGTCACCTCCCGCACCGTGTCGGTCGCCGTCCCGTTCAGGGCGGCCTCCACGCTCGCCCCGAGCGCGCCGAGCAGGCTGCTCTTGCCGCTGCCGCTCACCCCGGTCAGGCAGGTGAGCCGACCGGCGGGGAAACGCACCAGGTCCGCGGTCACGTTGTGCACACGCAGGCCGTGCAGCGCCACCCAGCCGGTGTCATCCCCGGCCGGGCGGTGGGGCCGGCGCAGCCGCGGCCCCTCACCGGCCAGATAGCGCCCGGTCAGCGACTTCGGGTGGGCGGCCGCGTCGGCAGGAGGCCCCGACACCAGGACCTCACCGCCGAGGCGGCCCGCGCCGGGCCCCATATCGATCACCCAGTCGGCCCGGGCGATCAGCTCCGGGTCGTGCTCGACAAGGAGCACCGTGTTGCCGGCCTCGCGCAGCTCCAGAGCGATGTCGAGCAGGTGCGCCTTGTCCGCCGGATGCAGCCCGGTCCCGGGCTCGTCCAGGACGAAGATGATGCCGCTCAGCTCGGTGCTGAGCTGCGCGGCGAGCCGGGTCCGCTGCAACTCACCCCCCGACAGCGTCGCCGCGCTCCGGGACAGCCGGAGATGAGCCAGGCCGAGCCGGTCAAGGATCCCGAGCCTGCGGCCCAGGTCCTGCAGCAACGGTTCACCCACCTCGCGCTGCCGGGCGCCCAGGTCGTCCGCCACGCGCTTCGCCCAGCTGCGCACCTCCCGTACTTCCACCTCGAGCAGGTCGGGGTACGTCAGCCCGCCGAGCCGCACGGACCGGGCCACCCGGTCGTACCCGCTGCCGCCGCAAGTGCCGCAGGGCTGCTTGCGCATGTACGGCAGGTAGCGCTGCTTGGCGCTGGACGCCTTGGCGTTCACGAACACCCGCTCCACCTCAGCGAGCGCGCCCCGCAGCGGCTGGCTCGAGGTGTAGGTCATCAAGGCCGTCTCGTTCTTGTTCGGCATGTCAACGGTCGCCTCGACCGTCTCCTCACCCGTGCCGTACAGCACGCAGTGACGGAACTCCTCAGGCAGCGACAGCCACGGCCGGCCGAGGTCCACGCCCCGCATCTCGGCGAGCGCCGGCACGAACGCGTGCTCCCCCGACCGCCACTTGGCGTACCACGGCGAGGCACCCTCGAAGAGCGGAAGCTCCGGGCAGGTGATGATCAGGTCCTCCTGCGCCTGCCAGCGCCCGCCCACCCCGTGGCAGTCCACGCAGCTGCCCTCCGGTGTGTTCCGGTCGAAGTGAGCGGTCGTCAGGTGCCCGTCCCCGCTCTCCGCCGCCGGATCCCCGCCGATCCCCGGGAGGCGCGAGTACAGCAGCCCCAGGTGCCCGTCGATGCCGGTGATCGTCGCGACCGTGGAGCGGGGGTTGCGGTTCAGGCGGCGCTGGTCGACCGCGAGCGTCGCACCGAGTCCCAAGATGCGGTCGACCTTCGGCCGATTGCGCTGGGTGATGTACTGCCGCACGAACGGCGAGAGTCCTTCCAGATACCGCAGTTGGGCCTCGTTGTGCAGCGTGTCGATGGCCAGCGAGGTCTTGCCGCTGCCGCTCACTCCGGTGAAGGCGACGAGCCGCCCCTTGGGGATGCTCACCGACACGTCCCGCAGATTGTTGGTACGAGCCCCCACCACGTCGGTGGTCTCGCGCCCCACACCCGCGACGTCCCGTACGAATGCAGTCAATCTTCGTCCACTCTCTCGCAACACAGCAGGACATGGGCGGCCAGGCCCCACCCATGCCGAAAAAACCGATCACGCCACCATGCGACGCCGCTCGTCACCAATGGCGCCGAGCGGCCGCTTCACCGGACCTGTCAGCCAGGACGTAGCCCGTACCGCTACGGCCCGTGTTGCGGATCAGGACCGGGACACCGCAGTGAGTTTGGCGACATCGGATGCGTAGACGCTCATCCAGTGCGGACGCAGCCGGTAGTAGACCACGTCGTTGTCCCAGTCAAAGGAGTCGGCGCCGTAGAAGTCCTTGAAGTACGCGAGCAGGTCCGGCCAGTCCGCGGCCGGCTCGCCGTGCCGGGGGTTGAGGATCTCCACCGTGCCGTGCGTGAACACACCCAGGTCCTCACCGCGCATGTGCGCGGCGCTGACGGCCGGCCGGGCCGCGAGGTGACGGGCCTTGACGGCGCCGCGCGCCGTGCCGAAGTGCCACTTGCCGTGCAGGAAATGCCCGTCCACGCCGCTCATCCGCGGTTCGCCCTTGGCCGTCACGGTGGACAGGGCCAGGGCGCACATGCCGCTGAGGACCCGCGTGAGCTGCTCCGCGGTCAGTGTGCTCTCGGTGCCGATGATCGAGCGGAGGTGCGCGGAGGAGCGGGACAGAGAAGCGTCCAGCAGGGCCTGCAACTCTTTGAGATCTTCTCGAGTTTCGCGCATGGAGTTCCTTCTTCATCCGTATCCATCGTGGTGCCCGGTCCACGCCCACCATCAACGCCGACCGGTGAAACCATGCTCGACCCAAAACCTGACACCTTGTGTCATATTTCTTTTTCAGTCGCCAAGGCTGCCGTCACCGTCGGTATCGACGGTGCCCACTACCACCAGCGTTGAGGGAGGGCGGCCTTCGAGATCCCCGCAGACAAGGTCCTCACCCCTGAGCAGCCATCTGAGCTGGAGTACCGCGGCCCTGCGCCCCTGTACCTCGCAGGCACCATCGGAGCTCCCGGCACTGTGAAGCAGCGGGGCTGCCTGCTCCAACTCGCGTTCTTCACTGTCGTTCCCCTCATGGCGGTGGCGCTCCTGATCGTGATCGGCGTCCTTCTGTCCCGATGACCGCCGACCCGGCTCTGATGCCGCACCCGCCGAAGATCCGGCCGCGCGCTCATACCGCAGACCGCGCGGCTATAACCGCAGGGATGCGTCGCCTTGCTTTACGACGATTCCTACAACGGCCAAACCTCGCCCCCTGTGCAACTGCGCATGGGGTCATCGACACCAGTTGGATGGCTTCCTCCATGGACGCGGCTTCGATGATCGCGAAACCGGCCACCGGGAGAGCGGAGGACATGAACGAGCCGCTCTCCACGGTCGCACTGGCACCTTCGAGGAACAGCACCAAACCTCACAGACCGGACACTGACCCATCTCACCCCAGGTGGCCGTCCTACGGGGGAACCTCACGGCATGTCCGTCACCTCGGCCGTGGTGATGTCGTCGTGGTCTGGTGGCCGCACATTCCGGGCTCGGTGCGGACGATGCCGGTTGTAATGCGCGATGTACTCCCCTCAGGACCGCGTGCAAACGCCGGGGTCTGGTGATCAGCATCCGGTCGGTGACCTCGGCCTGCACAGTGCGGACCCAGCGTTCGGCGATGGCGTTCGCTTTCGGGCTGCGCGGCGGGATCTTCACCACCGCGATCCCGGCAGCCGCCGGCACTGCGTCGAACTCCGCGGTGAACTGCCCCGCCCGGTCGCGGATCAGAAAGCGGAACCCGGTGGCCCACTCGCCCAGATCCATCAATAGATCCCGTGCCCGCTGCACCGTCCATGCCCCGTCCGGGTGCGCGGTCACGCCCAGAAGGTGGACGTGACGGGTGCCCACCTCCATCACGAAGAACACATAGACCCGGCGCAAGGTCACCTCACAATCGACGTGGAAGAAATCGCAGGCCAGCGTGGTCGAGGATCTACGTGCCCGGAACCGGCCAGCCCGCCGGGGCCCGAGATCGGAGATGATCGTTGGCGGCCTTCGAAGGAGGCGGCGTTGCGATCTCGTGGGGTCCTGGTCCTGGCCGTGCTGCTTCTCATCGTCCTGGCGGTCGGCGGCGCCGCCGCCGTGACGTATCCGTGGCGGGACCCGGGCACTCCCGAGCAGGTCTCCCGCGACTACTTCGCCGCCTGGCGCGGCGGCTCCCTGGACCGCATGGCCGAACTGGTCGCCGACCCGCCGGCGGACTTCGCCGCGCAGCACCGGGCCCTGTCCCGGGGACTGCAGGTGCACACGGTCGCGCTGGTGCCGGGCCCGCTGGTCCAGAACGCGGGCGAGCGGAACCGGGCGCGCCGGGAGTTCAAGGTCACTCGCCGTCTCGCGGGACAGGTGACGTGGTCCTACCGGTCGACCCTCGTCCTGAGGCTGGTCGAGCGCCGCTGGAGGGTCCTGTGGAGCCCGGCCACCCTGCATCCGTCCGTGACCGGTTTCGCCGTGTGGTCGCTGGCCGAGACCCGGGCCGCCCCAGCGACGTTCACCGACGGCCGGGGGCGGGTGCTGCCGGACGGCGGCCCGCTCCAGCCCTACATCGCGGCCATGGCGGAGGATCTGGGCGACTTCGAGGCCGACACCTCGGGGTGGGCCGTCGAGGTCACCGAAGCCGGCCGCGCCCCCCAGCGGCTGGCGGTGCTGGGCGCCGACCCATCCGAACGCATCCGCACGACGCTGGACGGCCGGATCCAGGCCGCGGCCGAGAAGGCGATCACCGACCGGAGCGCCGCTCTGGTGGCGGTGCGCCCGTCCACCGGGCAGGTGCTGGCCGTCGCCGACGGGCTGGGCGGGATGAACGCGTTCCTGGGTACCTACCCGCCCGGCTCCACCTTCAAGGTCGTCACCGCCGCCGCCCTGCTCGCCGACGGCCTGCCCGCCGGCGGCGGCGTTCGCTGCCCCGCGTCGGTGGTGACCGCGCAGCGCACCATCCGCAACCCGGAGGGCCTGGCGCTGGGATCGGCCTCGCTGCGGGACGCCCTGGCCGCCTCGTGCAACACCACCTTCGCGCAGCTGGCCGTGGAGAGGCTGGGCGCCGGGAAACTGGCCGGCGCCGCGGCCTCGTTCGGGTTCGGCGGCCCGCTCTCCCCCGGGATCTCCGCCACCCCGGCCTCCTTCCCCCGTCCCGGCGGCGGTGCCGAACTCGCCGAGGCGGCCATCGGCCAGGGACGGGTGCAGGCCAGCCCGCTCTCGATGGCGCTGGTCGCCGCAGCCGTCGCGGACGGGCGGTGGCGGCCGCCTCGGCTGGTCGCCGCCGGCCGGATCAGCGGGGAGCGGCAGCGCGCCCGCCCAGTGCCGGGGGCGAGCGCGCTGCGCGAGATGATGCGCGCGGTCGTCACCGGTGGCACCGCCGAACGCGCGGGCCTCCCCCCGGGAACTGCGGGCAAGACCGGAACGGCCGAGGTGGACGGCAGGCGATCGCACGCCTGGTTCATCGGCTTCCGCGGTGACGTCGCGTTCGCCGTGTTCGTCGAGGGTGGCGGCTCGGGCGGCGAGGTCGCGGCCCCGCTCGCCGCCCGCTTCCTGAAGGCACTGCGTTAGCGCGTCGTACGCCGGTCACGGTCATGCTCGCGCATGCGTGCGCCCGTGCCCCGTACGAGCTCGGCCGGAGTACGCCTGGAGCGGCTCACGCCGAACGTCCCCACCCCGCCGATGCGCAAGCCCGGGTCGGTGTGGGTCGACCTGCCCTGCGGCCGCCGGCGCGAACCGTCCGGGCACGCCCGGACCAGCTACGCCCGCGCCTCCACCGCCCACCAGTCCCTGGACACCCAGCTCGGCGCGCTCAAGGGCGCCGGCGTCACCCGGATTTTTTTAGAAGATCTCCACCCGCACCAGGACACGGCCCGAGCTCGAACAGGCCCATCGCCCTCGCTCAGGAGATGCGGCTCCGGGGTCGCGGTCACCCTCGTCGTCCACGAGCGCAAACGGCTCGGCCGCGGCCTCGAACTGGCCGCGCTGGCCGAACAGCTCAAGGCCCCGGCGAACCAGCCGCCGATGCCAGCGCAGCAGCGTCTCCAAGGTCACCAGCCGACTCATCCTCGCCGGTCTGGGCAGCAGCCGGGCCAGGGCGGCCATCGCCCCGTCGGTCCAGTTCAGTTTGGGCCTGGGGTTCTGCCGCCGAAACACCGCGACGTCCTGGCGCAGCACCAGCAGCTCCGCGGCCTCCGACGCCGCGAACGCGCCAGCAGCGCCATCCACCCAGCCGAGCGAACGAACATCAATACAGCATCCGCACCATCACAAGCACGCAATCCTGCCAGCACAGTGCCCACCACGGCTGACATACCGGCAGGTCAGACACCTATCCCTCGTCTTGGAACCCCCACAGGGCCCTCCGCTCCCGAACATGTCCCCAGCCGCCAGGTAGCGATGTGCGGTTTGGATGGTCTAGCTGGGGCGGGGGCGAACCGTACGTGCGAAAACCGATGGCCTGTGGTCGCGCACTCGGATGATCCTGGGTGAATGGACCTTGAGAACGCCGCGCGGGACTGGCGGGCCGATGGCTTCGTGATCCTCCCGGCGTTCATCCCCGCCGAGGAACTGACGCCCGCGGCGAGCGAACTGAACCTGCTGTTCCCCTCCCCCGAGGGCTTCCATGACGGCACCGACCCGCGCCGCAACCGCTTCATCGGCGACGAATTCGCCGGGATCGACACCTTCCCGTTCGCCAGCACCGAGATCAGCCTGCTGGCGGTGAACCATCGCATCCTGGCGCTCGCCCAAACCCTGCTGGACGACAGTGACGTCCACATCTACACCGCCGAGGCCTGGGCCAAGTACACCAGTGCATGCGACTACGACCAAGACCTGCACCGCGACTACCTCAACCACACCGTCCTGGTCCCTAGCACGGCACCGGGCTGCCAGCAGCTGGAGATGTTCGTCCTCCTCTGCGACGTCCCCGAAGAACTCGGACCGCCGCATCTCCTCTCACGTGCGCACACCGGGGACATCCCCGCCGTACCGAACTGGTTCCTGCGGCCCGGACACGACAGCGCCTGGAGATACAGCGACGACAGCGGCAGCCCGCAGATGTACGGTGCCGAGGTTTCCGGTGCAGGGCCCGCCGGAACGGTCATCGCCTTCGAGGCCGGCACCTTCCACCGGGGCACCCAACTGACGGCAGCTCGCGGCGCCCGTTACAGCATGCACCTGGGCTTCCGGCCCTCCGGCCTCTCGTGGGGGCAACGCGCGGGGTGGGCCGCGCGGAGCTTCGAACGAGAATGGGTCGCGTTCGTCCACCGTGCCACCCCTCGCCAACTCCAGACCTTCGGATTCCCCCCGCCGGGACACCCTTACTGGACGCCCCAGACGCTGACCGGCATGGCACTGCGTTACCCGGAACTCGACCTCACGCCCTGGTCGCCCTCCGCTCCCACACCCCAGAGATCTTGATTGCGCTCCGACGCCTCCGTGGGTGCTGTCGGGATTAGACGGTTCCCCACAGGGCCGAACCGGCGCCCGGGGAACGGACGCCAGCGGACGAACGGGTGCCCTTGAGCGCCAGTTTCGCGTTGGCAGAGACGAAAAGAGCCCTCGAATCCCAGTGGGGCTCAAGGGCTCAGCAGTACCGGACACAGCTTGGCCCGCCCCCGGTCCACCCTGACACCGCTCTGAAGAGGAGCCCACGATTTGCCGGCTCGACCAGCAGCACCACTGCGCTGAATACTGAACCCGTGCGCCAAGCATTCGCCCACGAGGCGGTCGTCGCCATGGCCCCAGGTGAGGACATCCGGGCACCAGGCGCGGCCATCACGGTCGCGTTGTGCGGAGACTGGGAGCACCGGTCGCCGTGCCCGCTGGCCCCACACCACACCGACGTGCGGCGTTCCGGCGCCCGGCTGCGGCTACGGGTGCTGTTCGCCAGCGAACCCGCGTCCGAAGCCAACATCCGCACCCGCATCGAACAAGCCCTGTCCGCATCCAGCCTCACCGGCCCTGACGGAAAGACAACACACTGGCGACTGTTGAACGCCCAGCCCTGCACCGTCCGTACCAGCGAAGCGGAACACGCCGAACAACTCATCAAGGGCTGAGACGCCGACTTCGCGAACACGATCTCGTGCATGCCCGAGCGGCCGGCGCTGCGCGTGGCCGAGACGGCGGAGATATCTCTCTAGGAGTTTCTGGCTCCTCCCGATGGGCGCGGACCTGCACCGCGCAATCCTGGTGGGCACGGTACTGAAGGGCACGAACCTGCGAAATGCAGACCTGCGGGCAGCGAAAGGGGCAATCTGAGCAGCGCACCCCGGCTCAGGGTCGCGGCCGTCAGCCGCCGACCTGCGTCCTGGTGCTCGCGGGTAATGACGTGGAACATCTCCTCCACGTGCGCGACCGATAGTTCCGTCAGCAGCAGGTGGCCCAGTAGCGGGTCCAGGTACCGCCGGACGTGGTCGGTGTACCCGGCCACCGTGGACGGCGCGCCCCGGAGGTTCTCCAACCACCGCTGCAACCAGGCCCCCACCGTGAGTGGACTCCCGGCCGGGCCACGCAGCCGCGCCAGCACCTCCGACGCGGTCTTCCTCGTCGGGAAACCGCCACGACGGACACGGCGTCGACCGCCGTCCGCACCGATCCCCAGTTCCAGGCGCAGGTACCAACTGCCGTGACTGCGCTCGGCCATCAGACGCGGGCACCCGTTGCCCATCGCGCGGCCGCTGTCCGGATCCTCGCAACCGCATCGCCGGTACACACCACCGGCACTCCTCAGTTCTATCCATGAGGTCATGGTGGGTCTGCGCTGGGAACTCAACCATCACGGAAGGCACCAGACTGGCCTACCGAGGACGACAGCACAGCATCGGACAAGGGCGGCACGAGTTTCTCCTGCCCCGGCTCCCATCCCGGAAGCCGGGGCAGCTCTCTGGCGCGGCGTCAGACGCTGTGGTTGGGGTCGAATCGGTCCGCGAGTTCTGCGAGCACCGCGGACCGGTCCCGGTCCTGCCCTGCCTGGGCGGCCAGCATCCGGAGCCGTGGCACAAGCC